>JBFIDS010000269.1:0-5384 GCA_041603715.1 Paraconexibacter sp.
ATCCGGCGCCGTGAGCGCCCTCCAGATCCTCCAACGGGACCCCGGCTCGCTCGCGCGGACCGGGGTCCTCCGTACGGCCCACGGCGCCATCCGCACGCCGGCCTTCGTCCCCCTCGCGACGAAGGCGACGGTGAAGGGGCTGCTACCGCCGGAGGTCGCCGACCTCGGCTACGACATCGTCCTGGGCAACACGTTCCACCTCTTCCTCGACCCCGGGCACGAGCGCATCGGGCGTTTCGGCGGCCTGCACAACTTCATGGGCTGGAGCGGCCCGATCGTCACCGACTCCGGCGGCTTCCAGGTCTTCTCGATGGGCCACGGCACGGTCGCCGACGAGGTGAAGGGCCGCGCGCCGATGGGCCAGGAGCGCATGGGGAAGATCCTCGCGATCGAGGAGCGGGGCGTGACGTTCCGCTCCTACATCGACGGCTCGTCGCTCTTCATGGGCCCCGAGACGTCGATGGAGATCCAGGCGGCGCTCGGAAGCGACCTCGTCCTCGTCTTCGACGAGTGCACTCCGTACAACGTCACCCGCGAGTACACGCAGCGCTCGACCGAGCGCACCCACCGCTGGCTCGACCGCTGCCTCGACTGGCAGGACCGTCACGGGCGCGATCACGCGATCGTCTACGGCATCTCGCAGGGAGGCGTCCACAAGGACCTGCGCGTGGAGAGCACGCAGGCGGTCGCCTCGCGTCCCGTGGGCGGGATCGCGATCGGGGGGTCGCTCGGCGCGGAGAAGGCCGAGATGTACGAGGTCGTCGAATGGGCCGTCCGCGCCCTCGACGGCGGGGCCGACCCGCGCCCTCGCCATCTCCTCGGGATCGGGGAGGTCGACGACCTCATCCGCGGCGTGGAGCTCGGGATCGACACGTTCGATTGCGCGATGCCGACCCGCCTCGGTCGCCACGGCGTCGCCGTCATCAACGATCCGGACCGCCGCTGGCGGGTCGACCTCACCGCGGGCCGGTTCAAGGACGACGACGGGCCGCTGCTCGAGGGGTGCCCGTGCCCCGCCTGCGCGCTGGGGCTCAGCCGCGGCTACATCCGCTACCTCGTGCACGCCCGGGAGCTCACCGGGATGCGCCTGCTCACGATCCACAACCTCGCGTATCTCGCACGGCTGATGGCTCGTCTGCGCGGCGCGATCGCCGAGGGCACGCTCGCGCAGACGGCGGCCGCCCTGCGCGCCGGAGAACTCCCGTGAGCCCCGGTCAGCGGGTGTTGTCCTCGACGAGCTTGCGGAGCTCCTCGAGGCTGCGGTCGACCTGCTCGTAGACCGTGTTGCGGATGTTGACCGCCGTCGAGTCGTCCTGCGTGGCGACGTAGGCGACGCCCACCCCGGTGCCGACGAGCAGCGCCGCGAAGAGAAGCGCGATCGTGCGACGGGCGCGGCCCTTGCGCCGGGTGTCGTGCGAGCGTCGCGCAGCGGCGGGCGCCGGGGCCGAGGCCGGCGGCGCGACCCGGGGCTGGCGGGGACTGCGGGGCTGGCGGGCCGCGGCGTGCTCGGAGGTGCGCGGGTCCCCGGCGCGGCCCGTGACCGTCGTCGCGGGCGGGGCCACGGTCGTCGCGCCCTCGGCCGGCGGGACGCCCCGCGCGCCCTCGCGCAGCGCCTCGGCGAAGTCGTCGGGCGTCGCGTAGCGGCCGCGGGGGTCGAGCGCGAGGGCGCGATCGACGGCCTTCGACAGCTCCTCCGGGATCCCCTGGACGAGCTCGTGCGCGTAAGCCGGGGCCTCGCGCTGCTGCTTGAGGGCGAGCTCGGTGAGCGACTGCGCCTCGTAGGGCAGCCGTCCCGTGAGGAACTGATAGGTGACGACGCCGAGCGCGTAGATGTCGGACTGCGCGCCCGCCTCCTCCCCGGCGGCCTGCTCGGGGGAGAGGTAGGAGGCGGTCCCGAGGACCGAGCCGACCTGCGTGATCGAGGACTCGCCCCCGACCGCCGCGATCCCGAAGTCCGCGAGCTTGACGACCCCGTCCTTGGACCGCAGGAGGTTGCCGGGCTTCACGTCGCGGTGCACGACGCCTCCGCGGTGGGCGTAGTCGAGCCCGCGGCAGGCCTGGGTGACGATGTCGAGCGCCTCGTCGACCGGGAGGTGCCCGCGCTCGCGCAGGATCTCCGCGCCCGACTGGCCGTCGATGCGCTCCATGACGATGTAGTGGCGGGCGGTCTCCTCGTCGAGCCCGAAGTCGAAGACCTGGACGACGTTGGGGTGCACGAGGCGTGCGGCGGCGAGCGCCTCGCGGCGGAAGCGGGAGACGAACTGGGCGTCGTCGGCGAGGTGCTCGGCGAGGAGCTTCACGGCGACGTCGCGCTCGAGGGTGCGGTCGAACGCGGTGCGGACGGTCGACATCCCGCCCACGCCCAGGCGCGCGCCGAGCTCGTAGCGTCCGGCGAGAATCTCGGTCACGGGACGACCTCCACGTCGGGGGTCACGCCGCCGGTGCCGTCGTCGACCGGGGGCGGCTCGATGGTGGGGGGCTCGACCCCTCCCGGGTCGGCCGGGGTCGTGGGCTCGACGGGGGTCGTCGTCGTCGGGATCGCCGTCGTCGTCGTCGGCGGAGTCGTCTCGGTCTCCGTCGTCTCGGTCGGCGTCTGGGTCGTGACCGTCTCGACCGTCTGGGTCTCGGTCGGCTCCTCGCACTCCTGCGGAGCGCGGCTCACGACGTTCTCGACCCCGCGCTCGAGCTCGTCCCGCAGCCGGGGGTCGAGCGTGTCGGGCAGCTGGACGAGCGCGCCGCGAAGGCGCGACAGGTCCTCGCCGAGCGTGTCGCACTCGCCGTCGTCGAGCGCGGCCGCGACCGCGTCGATGCGCTGCTCGAGCGCCTCGGCGTCCCCGGGCGGGATCAGGGCGCTGCGGTCGGCGTCCGAACCGCAGGCAGCGAGGGCGACCGCGAGTGCGGCACCGAGCAGGAGGGCGAGGAGGTGGACGGCGTGGCGACGCATGCGGGGCTCACTGACCGTACTGAAGGCGCTCGGCGAGCGACGAGGGAAGTCGTGCAGAGCGGATCGCCGCGGCCGCCCCGGCGACGTCGTAGGACGTCCGTCGCCACGTGGCCGACGCCGCGTCGAGGTCGAGCAGGAGCCACGACGCGTCGGGGTCGCCGTCCCGCGGTTGGCCCACGGACCCGGGATTGAGGAGCCAGCCGCCCGCGGCGAGGTCCGCCGTCTCGCCGGCGAGCCGTCGGGCCCCGCCGGCGGGCTCCCCCTCGGGCCGGTGGAAGCTGAGCGCGATGTGCGAGTGTCCGATGAGGGCGACCCGCTCCTCCTGAGCATCGAGGCACAGCTCGGCGAGGAGCGTGGAGATGACGTACTCCCATACCGGGTCGCGCGGCGAGCCGTGGTACAGGCCGATGCCCCCACGGCTCCCCCGCGGGAGGAGATTGGAGAGCCACGCGCGGTTCTCGTCGGAGAGGACCTCGGCCGTCCACTCGGCCGCAAGGGCGGCGCCGGGGGAGAACTCGGCGGTGTCGATGGCACCGGTCACGGCGAGGTCGTGGTTCCCCGACAGGCAGACGCGCGCGTGCTCGCGGACGAGCTCGCAGCAGGCGTCGGGTTCGGCGCCGTAGCCGACGACATCGCCGAGGCACCACGTCTCGTCGACGTCCGCGGACCGAGCGTCGTCCAGGACGGCTTCGAGGGCGTGGCGGTTGCCGTGGATGTCGGAGAGGACGGCGACGAGCATCTGCGACAGTGAAGGGGAATGGACCGTGGAGTCCTGCGTCTCGTGGCGGCGGTGGCCGCCGCCCTCGTCGTCGCGGAGGCCGCGGTTCTCGCGTTCGCCCCCCGCGACGGCGTGATCACTCCGCTCCCGGTGGACGTCGCATCGTACTTCAGCGAGGCTCAGCTCGACCGAGCGCGCGACTTCCGGCGTCCGCAGGCCCTTCTCTACGGGGTCGGGCTCGCGATCCAGGCGCTCGTCCTCGTGCTCGCGCTGCGACGCCCGCCCCGTCGGCTGATGGAGCGGCTCGAGGCGCGACCGGTGCTCGGCTCGGCGGGGCTCGGGGCGCTCCTCGCGGTCGCGCTCGCGGTGGCGACGCTCCCGGTGTCCGCGATCGCGCGCAGCCGGGCTCTCGACGTGGGTCTGGTGACCCGGTCGTGGCCGGGGTGGGCATGGGACGTCGTCCTCTCGACGGCCATCACCGCCGGGATCACGGGGATCGGGCTTGCGGCGCTCCTCGCCCTGCGCCGGCGGTTCCCACGTGGGTGGTGGCTCGCGACGGCCATCGGCGGTGTCGCCGTGGCGGGCGCGTGGTACGTCGTCGTGACGCCCGTCGTCGTCGACCCGCTGTTCAACCGCTTCGAGGAGGTCAGGCCTGGGCCGCTGCGGGAGGACGTCGTGGCCCTCGCCCGGCGCGCGGGGGTCGACGTGGGGAACGTGCTGATCATGGACGCCAGCCGCCGCACCATCGCGTCGAACGCCTACGTCGCGGGGCTCGGGGCGACGAAGCGCGTCGTCCTCTACGACAACCTCGTCGAGCGGTTCCCGCCCGAGGAGGTGCGGCTCGTCATCGCCCACGAGCTCGCCCACGTCCACCACGACGACGTTCGCAACGGGCTGCTCTACGCGCTCATCGTCGCCCCGTTCGGGCTCCTCGCCGTCGCCCTGCTCACCGATCGCCTCGCGCCGAGCGGCCCGCGGGGCCGGGGGCCGGCGGCGGTCCCGGCGCTCGCGCTGTCGCTCGCCCTCGTCGCGACCCCGGTGACCTGGGTCTCAAACCAGCTCAGCCGCGACGTCGAGGCGCGCGCCGACGCCTTCGCGCTCGAGCTCACCGGGGAGCCGGACGTTCACGTGCGCTCGAAGGTCCGCGCGGCCCTGCGCAACGTGAGCGATCCCGACCCTCCGGCCTTCCCGCGGCTCCTCCTCGGCACCCACCCGACGACGGTCGAGCGGATCGGGATCGCCGAGGCGTTCCGCCGGGAGCGGGCGGCGACCGCGACGCGGGACGCAGCTCGTACCTCCGTCCAGGTTCCTTGACGGACCACGGGCACGGCCGATCACCGGGGGAACCGAGGGCATGGACGCCGTCGGACGACCTTCAGGAGGGCCGCGATGCGCCGCGACTCCGCACGACCCAACGCCCACTGCCTCACCGTCGTCGCCATGACGGCGCTCGCGGGTCTTGCCGCACTGACGCTGGCCTCCTCGGCCGGTGCGGCCACCTCTGCATCGGGCTCGCAGTCCGTCACCGCCGACGTGGCGAACACCCTCGAGGCGACGTTCCCCGGTGCCTACGCATGGGGCAGCCTCGACGCCGGTGGGACCGGTTCGATCTCCGCCGAGCAGGTCGTCAACGTTCGCTCGAACGCCGCGTGGGGTGTCAAGGTCGCCTCGGACATCTCCGACGGCCGCATGACCGAGTGGACGGGCGCCGCCTACGTGACG
>JBFIDS010000270.1:0-5366 GCA_041603715.1 Paraconexibacter sp.
CGGGCACGGCGTCCAGTGCGCCGCCGTCTGCGGGGTCCTCGGACGCGCTCCGGTGGCCGCCCACCTCCGTGACGGCCCGCCCACCTCCGTGACGGCCCGCCCGCCGACGCCCCGCCCGCGCGCATCGGGCCTTCGGCCACCAGGCGGCGCCCGGGCCCGCCCACACCCGTCTGCGTAGGATGGCCCGCGTGACCCCGCCCGGAGTCGACGTCCCGCCGGCGCCCGACGTCGCGCCGCCGCCGCCCCCTCCCGCGTGGAAGGAACGTGTGCTGCACGCGGCGTTCTCGCTCCCCGGCCTGCGCACCCCGCAGGCCCGTCAGCGCCTGTGGACGCGCTGGCTCGCGCTGAAGCGCCTGCACCGTCGCCGCCTCGAGAAGCGCGGCGACTTCCGCCTCTCGCGTCCCGCCCTGTTCGGGATGGACGAGAGCCTCGAGCGGCACCTCGGCACCGGACCGGGGTACTTCGTCGAGGCGGGCGCGAACGACGGCTTCACGCAGAGCAACACGTACTTCCTCGAACGCGCCCGGGGCTGGCGCGGCCTGCTCGTCGAGCCGATCCCGGATCTCGCCGCCCAGGCGCGCCGGGAGCGCCCCGCGTCCACGGTCGTCAACTGCGCGCTCCTCGCCGACGCGGCGCCGGGCGCCACCGCGACGATGCGCTACGGCGGGCTCATGTCGATCGTCGCGGGCAGCCGCGGGGACGAGGCGGCCGAGGAGGACTACGTGAGCGGCGCGTTCACCCTCGGCGTCGACGACCCGTACGAAGTGACGGTCCCCGCCCGCACGCTGAGCGCCGTCCTCGACGACGTCCGGGCGCCGCGCGTCGACCTCATGTCGCTCGACGCCGAGGGCTTCGAGCCCGAGATCCTCAAGGGTCTCGACCTCGCGCGACACCGGCCGCGGTTCGTGCTCGTCGAGGTGCTCGACATGGAGGCCGGCCTCCAGGCGATCGCCGACCTCCTCCCCGGCTACGAGGTCGTCGAGCGTCTCTCGCCCAACGACGTGCTGTTCGCCGACCGCGCCGAGGCCGGCCGCTCATGACGAGCGTCGCCGCCGACCACAACCCCGAGTCGTACTTCGACCAGGGGCGGGACGACATCGTCGCCCGCTTGCGCCGTCCGCTCGGCCGCGTGCTCGACGTCGGCTGCGGCACGGGCGCCGTCGGGCGCGGGCTGCGGGCCGCCGGGGCGGAGTCCCTCACCGGGATCGAGCTGGTCCCCGAGGTGGGCGCCCGCGCCCGCGACGTCTACGACGCCGTCCTCATCGGGCCGGTCGAGGACCGCCTCGACGACCTCGACGGGCCGTTCGACACCGTCCTCTGCCTCGACGTCCTCGAACACCTCTCCGATCCCGGTTCCGTCCTGCGGAGGCTGCTCGAGCTCACCGCGCCCGGCGGCCGCCTGCAGGTGTCCGTCCCCAACGCCCGGCACGTGTCGCTCCTGCGCGATCTCGTCTTCAAGGGCACCTTCGGCTACACGGACTGGGGACACCGCGACCGCACCCACCTGCGCTGGTTCACCCGCCGGGACATCGCCGCCGAGGTCGCCGCCGCGGGGTGGACGGTGACCGACGTCGCGTACCCGCAGCTCGGTGTCTCGCAGCGGCTCGTGCGCCCCACCCGCGGGCTCTCGACGGAGTTCCTCACCGCCCAGTGGTGGGTCGGCGCGAGCAGGCCGTGAGCGCCGTTCGTCGTGTCGTCGTTCTGCGCGGGACCGCGGCCAACCCGTGGGACCTCGGGGCCTGGGAGGAGCTGCCCGACCGCTACGCGCCGGAGATCCTCGTGCCCGGCAACAACGCCTATGACGTGACCGCGCTGCGCCGGATGCGGCCCGTCCGGGTGCGGACCTGGGGCACCTACGCAGGCCGGCTTCCCGGCCCGGCGGGACCGCTCGCCACGCGCGCGGTGGGCGAGCGCTACCTCGGACTGCGCGGGGCGCTGAAGGGCGCCGACGTCGTGCACGCCGCCGAGCTCGGCACGTGGTTCGCCGCCCAGGCCGCGCGGCAGCGCTCGCGACTCGGGTTCAAGCTCGCGCTGACGGTGTGGGAGACGCTTCCGTTCCTCGACGCCTACCGCAACGTGCGCACGCGGCCCTACCGCCGCGCGGTGCTCGAGGCGACGGACGTCTTCGTCGCGGCGACCGAACGCGCCCGCGACGCCCTCGTCCTCGAAGGAGCCGACCCGGGCCGCATCCGCATCTCGGCCCCGGGGATCGACGTCGAGCGCTTCGCGGCGGCCCGCGTCGCCGCACCGCCCGCCGACGGCGCCCACCTGCTCGTCTCGATCGGCCGGCTCGTGTGGGAGAAGGGCCACCAGGACCTCCTGCGCGCCGTCGCGCTACTGCGCTCCCGCGACGGACGCGACGACGTGCGCGTCCTCATCGTGGGGGTCGGCCCGGAGGAGGAGCGCCTGCGCGCGACCGCCGCCGACCTCGGCCTCGCCGACCGCGTCGCCTTCCGCGGCTGGGTGCCCTACGACGAGCTGCCTTCCGTCTACGCGAGCGCGTCGGCCCTCGTGCTCGGGTCGATTCCCGTCTGGTCGTGGGAGGAGCAGTTCGGGATGGTGCTCGCCGAGGCGATGGCCGCCCACGTGCCGATCGTCGCCGCGGGCAGCGGGGCGATCCCCGAGGTCGTCGGCGGCAGCGGCACCCTGTTCGGCCCCGGCGACTGGGCGGGCCTCGCCGACGTCCTCTCCGGCGGTCCGCTCGCGGCGGACCCGGGGACGCGCCGGGCGCCCGAGGCCGACCGGCTCGAGCGTTACTCGACCCGCGCCGCGGCGGACCGGCTCGCCGTGATCTATGACGAGCTGCTCGCGTGAGCGACGAGGGCCCGACGGAGAGTGCCGGCGCGGCGCCGAGCGTCGACGTCGTCGTCGTCACCTGGAAGGCGCGCGACATGCTCGACCGCTGCCTCGAGCACCTCGCCGCGGCGAGGACGGAGCGGACACGCGTCATCGTCGTCGACAACGCGAGCGGTGACGGGTCGACGGACCTCGCCCGGAGGCACCCCGCCGTCGACGCGGTCATCGAGAACACGGAGAACGTCGGCTTCGGCCGCGCCGTGAACGCGGGGGCCGCGGCCGGCGACGGCGAGGTCATCGTGCTCGTCAACAACGACCTCTTCGTCGAGCCCGGCTTCGTCGAGGCGATCGTCGCCCCGCTGGGCGAGGACCCGCGGTGCGGCATGGTCGCCGGGCACACGCTGCTGCCCGACGGGGCCGGGACCGACGGCTTCGGCGTCTGCCTCGGGCCCGGCCTCGAGACCTACAACCGTGGCCGAGGAGACCTGCCACACGGTCTGCTCGCCGGGCCCAGCGGCGGAGCGGCCGCGTACCGCCGCGAGGCCTTCGACGCGGCCGGCGGCTTCGACGACCGCCTGTTCGCCTACAGCGAGGACGTCGACCTGCTCCTGCGCCTTCGCCTCGCCGGCTGGACCGCGGCGGCCGCCCTCGACGCGCGCGGCGTGCACCTCGGCGGTGCGACGACGGGGGTCGACTCGCCGTTCCAGCGCCGGCTCGCCGCCTTCGGCCGAGGCTTCACGCTGCGGCGCTTCGGCGTCCTGCGACGTCCCCGCTCGGCGCTGCACGCGCTCGTGCTCGACGGCGCGGTCTGCGCCTTCGGTGTCCTGCGACACCGGTCGCTCGTGCCGATCGCTGGCCGCGTGCGGGGATGGCGCGCCGCCGGTGTGACGCCGCGCCTGTCGGTCCCGCCCGACACGTGCGACGAGACGATCGGGCTGCGCGAGGCTCTGCGCCGGCTGCGCACCGCACGCTGACGGCGACCGCCGCGCCGGGTCCCGCCGCCGGACGCGCGCCCGCCGGTGGACACGCTCCCGACGCGACCGGATGTGTCGAATCGGTGGACGGACTCGACCGCCTCCCCTACGCTCGCGCGCAACGTGTTCCAGGGTAGGGGCGCCGCACGACGCGCCGCCCGCTGCCGTCCCAGGAGGTTCCACCCGGATGTCGAGGTCCCACGCGCGCGCCGCGCTGCTCGCTGCCGCCGTGCTGTCGCTCACCGCGACCACCGCGGCGAGCGCCGCCCCCGTCCACGTCGAGACGACGGGTGTCGACGGTCTTGGATGCGGCCCGGTCGCGACCCCGTGCGCGACCGTCGCCCAGGCCGTCACGAACGCGATCTCCGGCGACGAGGTCGTCATCGGCGCCGGGACCTTCCCCACCGGCGGGATCGTCGTCGGCGCGAAGAACCTGGCGATCAGGGGCGCGGGGGAAGGGCAGACGATCCTCGACGGCGAGGACGCGACGAACCTCGCGTCGAGCGGGATGCTGCGCTTCAACGGCGACGGGACGACCTCCAGCGTGCGCGACCTCTCGTTCGTCCGCGTCGCCCGCCAGCCCGCGGCTGGCGCGCGGCGCTTCGCGATCACCGCGCTGCCGGGAACGGGTAACTCGGTGAACCTCACCGTGGAGCGCGTGACGATCGTCGGCTCCGGGGACATCGAGACCGGCGTCTACAGCGCGAACAACGGCGGCATGCTCGTCGTGCGTGACAGCACCGTCTCGAACTTCGCCGGCAACACGATCCTGCTCGAGCGCCACACCGGCCCCGCGACGCTCGATGGCAACACCCTCACGACGGCCATCGCGAACTCCGGCGTGTTCGTCTTCACCTACTCCTCGGCGGTCGTCACCGGTGCGCTCACGATCACGGGGAACACGATCACGAGCCCGTCGAGCGGCCTCGCGATCCAGTCCGGCTTCACGGGAACGGCCGACGCGGCCTTCACCGGCGGCGTCACGATCGGCGGCAACACGCTGCGGGCGGGGACGCACGCAGTGAGCGTCGGCAACGTCTCGGCCGCGGCCGACGGCGGGGCCGGTGGCGTGCAGGGCCTTCTGGTCCAGGGCAACGACATCGCCGGGCCGGCGACGAGCGGCGTGCGCCTCGTGGGCCGGCTCACCGCGCCGCGCGTCCGGGCGAACGCGATCACAGGGGTGACGACGGGCGTCTCCGTCAACCCCGCCACGGCCGGTCACGTCCCGACCGACGTGCGGACCGACTTCAACCGGATCATCGCGACGACCGGCGTCGCCAACACAGCCGCGTCGAACGTCGACGCCCGCCAGAACTGGTGGGGCTGCAACGCTGGACCGGGGGCGGTCGGATGCAGCCCGGCGACCGGTCCGGTGAGCGTCGACCCCTGGCTCGTCCTCGAGGTCGCGGCACCGAGCAGCGCGACGATCGGCTCGCCCGTCGCCGTGCGGGCACGGCTCACGCGCAACTCCGACGGCTTCGACCAGGCGACGACGGGACGCACGATCCCCGACGGGGCTCCGGTTACCTTCGATGCGACGGGCGGCACGCTCGCGAGCGCGGCGCCGTCCCTCACCGCGGGCCTCGCGCCCGCCAC
>JBFIDS010000271.1:0-5366 GCA_041603715.1 Paraconexibacter sp.
CGGCCCGCTCGCCGCCGACGACGATCGCGCCCGTCGGCTGCGCGCCACGCTCACCGCCTACCTCGACGAGCACGCCAACGCCCGCCGGACCGCCGCCCGCCTCGGTCTCCACCACAACACGGTCCGCTACCGCGTCACGCAGGCCGAGCGGCTGCTCGGCCGCCCGGTCGAGGACGACCGTCTCGGCCTCGAGCTCGCCCTGCACCTGCGGCGGCGGCTCGGTGCGGTCGGCGGCGACATCGGCACGAAGGGGATGGAGCCGCACGAATGAGCAGCGCTGCGCCGAACGATCGTCGGTTGCGCACAACCCGCCTTGTGCCCAAGGCCCACGTCCTCCCGAGCGGACGCCGGTAGCGTCGGCGCATGAGCGATCTCGCCGGCTTCCTGCGTCAGCAGGCACACATCCACGGGGACCTCCCCTTCGTGCGGTTCCGCGACGAGCGGGTCACCTTCGCGGAGTTCGACGCGGTGACCGACCGGGTGGCAGCCGGCCTCGCCGCGCGCGGCGTCGCCCCGGGCGACGTCGTGTCCGTCTTCCTCCCGAACCACCTGAGGTTCCTCGAGGCGTGGTGGGGGATCCTGAAGGCGGGCGCGGTGTTCGGCCCGGTCAACCCGGCGTACACGGCCTCGGAGGCGGCGTTCGTCCTCGAGCACTCGGGGGCGGTCGCGGTCGTCACCGACGCCTCAGGCGCCGAGCGCGTGCCGGACGGGGTCCCGGTCCTGTCGATCGACGACGGGAGCTTCGACGCGCTGCGCGACTGCACCGACGCGCCGCCCGACGTGACCCGCGCGCGCGACGACCTTGCACACATCCTCTACACCTCGGGGACGACGGGCCAGCCGAAGGGGGCCATGCTCACCCACGGCAACGTCATCGCGAACACGTGGCAGACCGCCGAGCTCGTGCCGCTCGCGCCCGGCGACCGGCTCGGGATGATCCTGCCGCTCTTCCACGCCAATGCGCAGATCGCCACGACGCTCGTCCCGATGATGATCGGCTGCGAGGTCGTCATGTGGGACGGCTTCTCCGCCTCCGGCTTCTGGGACATGCTCGCCGAGCACGAGCCGGTCTCGATCTCCGCGGTCCCGACGATCCTGTCCGCGCTGCTCAACTCCGCGGGCGATCGTGACGTCTCGAACACGTCGCTGCGGTACGTCATCTGCGGCGCGGCTCCGCTCTCGCAGGAGATGCTCGAGACGTTCCAGGAGCGCTTCGGGCTCCGCATCCTCGAGGGGTACGGGCTCACCGAGACGACGTGCGTCGCCTCGATCAACCCGTACTACGGCGAGCAGAAGGCCGGCTCGATCGGCCTCCCGCTCCGTGGCCAGCAGATGGAGATCCGCGGCGAGGACGGTGAGACCCTGGGTCCCGGGGAGCGGGGCGAGATCTGCATCAAGGGCCCCAACGTGATGCCGGGCTACTTCAAGAACGAGGAGAGCACGGCGGAGTCGCTGCGCGACGGCTGGCTGTACACGGGTGACGTCGGCGTCGTCGACGAGGACGGCTACTTCTTCATCGTCGACCGCACGAAGGACATGATCATCCGTGGCGGGGAGAACATCTACCCGCGGGAGATCGAGGAGGTCCTCTACCGGTTCGAGGGCGTCATGGAGGCGGCGGTCATCGGGGTGCCCGATCCCCACCGCGGGGAGGAGGTCCTCGCGATCGTCGTCCCCCGCGACGGCGCCGAGATCGACCCCGACGAGATCCTCGCTTTCACGCACGAGCACCTCGCGAAGTTCAAGCGCCCGAGGGCGGTCGAGATCAGGGACGACCTGCCCAAGACGTCGACGGGCAAGATCAGCAAGGGCCCGCTGCGCGAGGAGTACGGCCACTGGTCGAGCGCGCGCTGAGCGCCATCGCGGCACGCGCGGGCGCCCGCGCGGCGCGCGGGCGCCGGGTCCCCCGCGGGATCTGGCGGCCTCGCGATGACGCAGCCGTCACAATCCGGTTCCCGTCGCTCCGAACCAAAGGACCATCATGGCCGTCACGACCGCGCCCGGCGCCCGCCGCCCCCTCTTCGACGACACCCACGACGACTACCGCGAGAGCTTCCGCCGCTTCCTGCAGGCGGAGGTCGTCCCGAACCACGAGGAGTGGCAGGAGAACCACATCGTCTCCCGCGAGCTCTTCACGAAGGCCGGCGAGTACGGGTTCCTCGCGATGGCCGTCCCGGAGGAGTACGGCGGATCCGGCGTCGACGACTGGCGCTTCAACGCGGTCCTCGCCGAGGAGGCCGCCTACGCGTGCGTGCAGTCCTCGTGGATGGGGCCGACCGTCCATCACGACCTCGGCCTGCCGTACATCAAGGCGGTCGCGACGGATGAGCAGAAGGACCGCTGGTACCCCGGCATCGCCTCCGGCGAGCTCATCCTCGCGCTCGCGATGACCGAGCCGGGCACGGGCTCCGACCTCTCGGCGATCTCGACGAAGGCCAAGCGCGACGGCGACCACTACGTCATCAACGGCGGCAAGACGTTCATCTCCAACGGGATCAACGCCGACCTCGTCGTCACCGCCGTGCGCACGGGCGACGACCCGCACCGCGGGCTGTCGATGTGTGTGATCGAGCGCGACTCCCCGGGCTTCGAGCGCGGCAACCAGATCCACAAGCGCGGCCAGCACGCCAACGACACGGCCGAGCTGTTCTTCAACGACTGCCGCATCCCCGTCGAGAACCTCCTCGGTGAGGAGGGCACGGGCTTCCCGCAGCTCATGGCGCACCTCATCCCCGAGCGCCTGGGCCTCGCGGTGAGCTCGATCGCCTCCGCCGAGGCGGCGCTCGAGATGACGCTCGAGTACGTGAAGGAGCGCAAGGCGTTCGGCCGGCCGATCGGGTCGTTCCAGAACTCGCGATTCGTCCTCGCCGAGCTGCAGACGAAGGTCGACCTCACCCGCTGCTGGATGGACCGCACGGTGCAGCGCTACGTCGACGGCACGTGCACGGTGCAGGAGGCCGCGCAGGCGAAGTACTGGACGACCGACCTCCTCTCCGAGGTCACCGACGCCTGCGTCCAGCTCTTCGGCGGCTACGGCTACACGACCGAGTACAAGATCAGCGAGCTGTGGGCCGACGCCCGCGTCAACCGCATCTACGCGGGCACGAACGAGATCATGAAGGAGCTCGTCGGCCGCTCGATGGGCCTGTAGGACCCGGGCCGCGGCCGCTTCAGGTCACGTTCGCTGGGCCAGGTCCAGCGAACGTGGCCTGGGGCGCCGGCGGGTGCACGTCGTATCGACGACCGACGTGGCGCGTTCGCATCTGGTACTCATACCCACCGGGTAGTACCACGAGCGGACGACGGAGGCGGCATGACGCAGGACGCAGGCGGGGTCTCACGAAGGGAGCTGCTCCAGCGCGGGGCCGCGGCGGGGCTCGCGGCCGGAGCGCTCGGCGCGGCGCCCGCGGCGGCCGCCCGGCGGTCGGCCCGGCGGGCCAGGCCGACCGTCGCGGTGCTCGGAGGCGGCATGGCGGGACTCGCCGCCGCCCACGAGCTCGTCGAGCGTGGCTTCGACGTCACGGTCCACGAGCGCAAGGCCCTCGGCGGCAAGGCGCGCTCGATGGGGGTTCCCGGGTCGGCCGCCGGCGGCCGACGTGAGCTTCCGGGCGAGCACGGGTTCCGCTTCTTCCCCGGCTTCTACCATCACGTCCCCGACACGATGCGGCGGATCCCGGTCGCCGGGAACGCGGGCGGCGTGCGCGACAACCTCGTCGCCGCGAGCGAGGGCAAGTTCCTCCGCGCGGACGGCCGGGCCG
Organism: Paraconexibacter sp.; assembly: GCA_041603715.1. GTDB lineage: Bacteria > Actinomycetota > Thermoleophilia > Solirubrobacterales > Solirubrobacteraceae > Paraconexibacter. The sequence continues at coordinate 3,759 of JBFIDS010000271.1, forward strand.
ACGCGGGGCCCCTCGGACTCGGGCCCGACCCCGAGCAGATCCTCACCGTCGAGGGCCTGCGCCGGCAGCTCATGGACAACCTCGGGGGGCGGACGATCCCGCCGCACGAGCTCGCCTACTTCGTCGAGCGGATCCTCGTGTTCGTCACGAGCTGCGACGAGCGTCGCTTCAGCCAGTGGGAGAACACGAGCTGGTGGGACTTCGTCGCCGCCGAGCGCATGTCCCGCGAGTACCAGACCGTCCTCGCCGCCGGGCTCACCCGCAGCCTCGTCGCCGCGAAGGAGACCGTCGCGAGCACCCGGACGATCGGGAACATGGGCGAGGCCTTCGTCATGAACGTCATGGGCCGCGGGAACGACGGCGCTCTCGACCGCGTCCTCAACGCGCCGACGAACGAGGCGTGGATCGACCCGTGGGTCATCCACCTGCGTGAGCGCGGCGTGCGGTTCCGGGTCGGCGATACGGTCCAGTCGCTCAAGACGCAGGGCGGTCGGGTCGTCGCGGCCGGCGCCCGTGACCGGCGCGGCCGCCGTCGGCGCATCGAGGCCGACTGGTTCGTCTGCGCGATGCCCGTCGAGCGCGCGCGGCGGCTCCTCAACCACAAGATCCTCGCGCTCGACCCGTCGCTCGAGGGGATGTTCGACCTCCAGTACGACTGGATGAACGGGATCCAGTTCTTCCTGCGCGAGAAGGCCGACATCACGCACGGCCACATGTCGTTCATCGACGCGCCGTGGGCGATCACCGCGCTCACCCAGGGGCAGTTCTGGGAGGGCCGCGACTTCACCCGCCACTACGGCGACGGCTCGGTCGTCGACTGCCTGTCGGTCGACATCTCGAACTGGGACGCGCCGGGAATCCTCTTCGGCAAGCCGGCCAAGCGGTGCACACCCGAGGAGATCGCGCGGGAGACGTGGGCGCAGATCCAGCAGCACGACACCGCGGCCCGGGCGCTGCCCGACGACATCGTCCACTCGTGGTTCCTCGACCCCGGGATCGCGTGGAACGCGAAGCGTCAGCTCAACCGCAACGACGATCCGCTCCTCGTCAACACCGTCGGCTCGTGGGAGCGCCGGCCGACGGCCGCCACCGAGATCCCGAACCTCTTCCTCTCCGGCGACTACGTGAAGACGAACATCGACCTCGCGACGATGGAGGGGGCGAACGAGTCCGCGCGCGCCGCCGTCAACGCGCTGCTCGACCGGGCGGACTCGCCGGAGCCGCGGGCGCGCATGTTCGAGCTCTACCGGCCGCCGGAGTTCGAGGCCCTCAAGGCGGTCGACCGTGAGCTTCACGCGCGCGGCCGGCCGAACCTGCTCGACCTCGGCTGAGCGGGTCGTGCGCGTCGCCGGATGCAGGGGAGGAGAGGGACGTCCGGGCGCCTCTGGGGTCGCGAGCCGCTGTTAGCGTTCCCGCCGTGCCGAGCCTCCCGTCCGTGCCCGCCTGCTTCGCCGGCGCGATCGCCTGCGCCGTGCTCGCGCTCGCGCCCCCCGCGGACGGGGCCGTCGTCGTCCGCGACGGGGCCATGCGCTTCGAGGTCATCACGCCCACGCTCGTCCGCGTGCAGCACGCTCCGGACGGGCGCTTCGAGATCCGCCGCACGCTGAC
>JBFIDS010000272.1:0-5365 GCA_041603715.1 Paraconexibacter sp.
GACCGCGAAGCCGAAGTTCCGCATCGAGGCGGCGAACGCGCTCATCGCCGACGAGCCCGAGCCGCGCGATCGGGCGCAGCTCGTGAAGTTCGCGACCGCGCGGCTGGGGACGAAGGTCGTCGAGGCCCACGACGTGTCGGTGACCTACGGCGCGACGCCGATCCTGAAGCGCCTCACGTGGCTCCTCGGTCCGGCGGACCGCGTCGCGCTCGTCGGCGTCAACGGCTCGGGCAAGACGACGCTCGTGCGGCTGCTCAGCGGCGACCTCGATCCGGACTCGGGGACCGTGGAGCGCGGGAGCACGGTCCGCGTCGCGCACCTCTCCCAGGACACCGCGGAGATCCCCGGGCACCTGCGGGTCCTCGAGTCGCTGGAGGAGGTCCGCGGGCGCACCGTGCTCGCCGACGGCCGGGAGATGACCGCCGGGATGCTCTGCGACCGCTTCGGCTTCCGCGGCGAGAAGGCCCGCACGCTCGTCCGCGACCTCTCCGGCGGCGAGCGTCGTCGTCTCCAGCTCATGCGGCTGCTCATGGAGGAGCCCAACGTGCTCTTCCTCGACGAGCCGACGAACGACCTCGACATCGACACCCTCACCGCGCTCGAGGACCTCCTCGACGCCTGGCCGGGCACGCTCGTCGTCGTGAGCCACGACCGCTACTTCGTCGAGCGCACGTGCGACGACGTCCACGCGCTCATGGGTGACGGGGGCATTCGTCACCTGCCCGGAGGGATCGACGAGTACGTCCGCCTGCGGGCCCGGCAGGTCGACTCCCCGGCCCCGGCGCCCGCGACGGGACCGTCCGCCCCCGACACCGAGGTCGCGGCCACGCCCGCCCTCGGCGGCGGCGATCTGCGCGCGGCCCGCAAGGAGGTCGCACGCCTCGAGCGCGCGATCGACCGTCTCGGTGCGCGGGAGACCGAGCTCTACGAGTCGATGGCCGCCGCGGCGACCGACCACGCGAAGCTCGCCGAGCTGCAGGACGAGCTCACCGCGCTCGCCGCCGAGCGCGACGAGGTCGAGGCCGCCTGGCTCACCGCGTCGGAGCTCGTGGAGGGGGCCTGACCGCCGCCCGCCCCTCGGGGCTCAGACGGTCGGGGGCGCGGGCGCCTCGATCTCGGCGGCGATCTCGGCGCGACGGACCGCCCGCCGGGCCCGCCAGACCTCGAAGACGATCGGCAGGACCGACAGGCCGACGATGCCGATGAGGATGAACTCGATGTTCTTCTCGACGAACTCGACCTTGCCGAGGGCGTGGCCCAGGGAGACGACCCCTGCGCCCCAGATGACGCCTCCGATGACGTTGAACGTGACGAACGTCCGGTAGCGCATCCTCGAGACGCCGGCCATGACGGGCGCGAACGTGCGGACGATCGGCACGAACCGCGCGAGCACGATCGTCCGCGCGCCGTACTTGTCGAAGAACGCGGCGGACTTGTCGACGTACTCCTGGCGGAACCAGCGGCTGTCGGGCTTGTTGAAGATCGCGGGGCCGGCCTTGCGCCCGATGAGGTACCCGACCTGATCGCCCGAGATCGCCGCGATCGGGACGAGGACGAGCAGGACCGGCAGGTCGGCGATCCGGTCGTTGGCCGACAGCAGCCCCGCGGTGAAGAGCAGCGAGTCCCCGGGCAGGAAGAAGCCGATGAGCAGGCCAGACTCCACGAAGACGATCGTGAGCAGGCCGATGAGGCCGAACGTGTCGATCAGCTTCTCGGGATCGAGGAAATCGGGTCCGAGGGCGATCGGCACGGTCGGGAGTCCGAGCGCGAGCACCGGCGGAGGGTAGCGAGCGCGACGGCGGGTCGGCGCCTTGCCCGGACGCTCCGCAAGGAGGAGGATTCCCCGCCGAGCGCGTAATTCGCGCGCGACAGAGCCGTTGAGAGGCCACCATGAGCACGATTCGCCGCACCCTTCCGCCGCTCGCCGCCGCCCTCGCGACGGCCGTCGCCGCCCCCGCGGCGGCCCCCGCCCAGACCGTCGAGCGCACCGTCGTGGCCGGGCCGTCGGTCGACCTCGCCATCGGCTCCAACCAGCGGCCGACGATGGACGCGGCCGAGGACGGGACGGCCGCCGTCGCGTTCCTTCAGAAGTCGGGCGGTGTCGACCGTGTGTACGTCGCGCGACGGAACAGCACGGGCTGGGGCCCGGCCGAGCCCATCGTCACCGGCAACGGCAACTGCGACCTGCGGTCGACGCGTCCCGCGGTCGGCGTCGGGAACGGCGGCAAGGTCGTCGTCGTCTTCCCGGCTGGGAACGCGACCGACGAGCGCCTCTGCGCGATGATCGCGCCGGCGGGTGGGGCAGCGTTCGAACCGCCGACGGGAGGACCGGTCATCCAGGGCGACACCCCTGGCTGGACCGAACCCGAGATCGATCTCGCTCCGAACGGTGATGGCTACCTCGTCGTCCACGACGCGACGTTCGGCGTCTTCGCCCAGCGACTCCAGGGGTCGACGTTCGCCGCGGTGGGCGGTCTCTTCCCCGCCGGGAAGCTCAACGCCGAGTTGCTCGGGCAGGCCGAGCCGGGCGATCAGCGCGGAGCTCGGGTCGCGGTCTCCCCCGACGGCTCCACCGCGACCGTCGCGTGGACGGAGAACGAGGGCGGCGACTACAAGCTCTGGGCGCGCCGCCTCACGGGTACCGCTCTGGCCGACATCGGCACCCCGGTCGAAGGCTTCGTCCCGGTCCTCGAGGGCCGGACCGGCGTGCGGGCGTTCAGCGACATGGCATCGGTCGCGCAGGGCGGCGGCACGACATACGTGGCGTTCCGTCAGGCCGTCGACATCGGCGGGATGAACTTCGGCCGCCTGATCGCCCGGACGTTCGACGGCGCGACGTTCGGCCCCGCCCAGATCATCGACGGCCTGCCGGACCCGCCCGCCGAGTCGGGTGAGTACCCCCGCATCGCGATGAACGCCACCGGTGCCGGGCTCGCCGCGAGCTACCGGCAGAACACGTTCTTCACCGAGTTCGCGACGCTCTCGGGCGGGCTATGGACGCGCGGGACCCGGGCGAGTCTCCTCGACAGCGCCGCTCCCGGCCGCGGCGTCGCGGCGATCTCGTCCGCCGGTCCTGGGCTCGTGTCGTTCTTCCGCAGGACCTCGCTCAGCGACGAGGTCGCGGCCCGCCTCGTCGGAGGGGCGTTCAACGGGACGGAGGTCCTGCTGTCCGACGGCGCACTCGGGCCCGCCTCGGCTCCGGTGGCCTCGGGCGCGACGGCGACGCACGGTGTCACCGCCTTCCGGCAGGGTGCCGCCGCGACGACACGCATCGTCGCCACGACGGTCACGCTCGACGCGCCCCCGGCTCCCCCCGGCGGCTCCGGGCCGGCGCCTCCGCCCTCCCCGGGTCCCGTCGCTCCCGGCGGGCCCGCGCCCCTTCCCGGCACGCCGGGAGCGAACGGTGCGCCGCGCATCACGAAGCTCGCCGTCGTCCCCTCGGTGTTCCGCCGCGGCCGCCGCAACCCCGTTCGTACGACGAAGGCGCCGAGGACCCCCCGGCTGCGCTTCATGCTCGACCGCGACGCGCGGGTGACGCTGTCGGCCGAGAAGGCCCGCGGGGGCAGGTCCGTCGGCGGGCGGTGCGTCGCGCCGACGCGCTCCAACCGCCGCCGCAAGGCCTGCACGCGCTACGTCCGCATCAAGGGCAGCAAGGTCATCAGCGCCAGGCGCGGGCTCAACCACGTGCGGTTCGAGGGGCGGTTCAGCCGCAAGCGGGTCCTCTCCCCTGGCCGCTACCGCCTCATCGCGGTCGCCCGCACGGCGTCCGGTGGGAAGTCGAAGGCCTCGCGGGCCCGGTTCCGGCTGCTCGCGCCCCGGCGCCGGTAGCGTCCGGGGCCGATGCCGGCCCAGAGCGTCCTTCTCAGCGTCCTCAACCGCCTCGGTGGCCGCACCGAGGCGGTCGCCGCATCCCGTGACCTCGTCGGGCTCGCGCCCGCGCACCTCCCCGTCGTGAGCGTCGAGGACCGGGGCGCGGAGGGCGTCGCGCTCACCGCGATGAGCGTCGAGGAGCTCATGGCCCGCCACCTCGGCGAGGAGACCGCGGTCCTCGATCTCCTCCACGTCGTCGCGCGGGACGGAGCGACCCGCGCCGCGCTGCTCCCTGGCCTGCCGGTGGCCTTCTGGACCTCCCGTGATCCGCGCGATCTCGCCCGCCAGGTCGTCCAGTGGGCGATCGACCACCCCGACGCGGGGCTCGAGACCGCCGCCTTCGCCCTCGCCCGCGCCGTACTCGACGGGCCGGGCGCGGCGAGCTGAGCCCCCCTGCGAGTGGTCTGCCGGCTCAGACCTCGACGAGCCCGCAACGCACGGCGTACAGCGCGGCCTGGGTGCGTGAGTCGAGGTCGAGCTTGGCCAGGATGTTGCTCACGTGGGTGCGTGCCGTGCGCTCGCTGATGTCGAGAACGGCCGCGATCTGCTTGTTCGCCTGACCGCGCGCGACGAGGCGGAGCACCTCCCGCTCGCGCCCGGTGAGAAGGTCGAGGGGGTCGAGCCGTCGCGGGGCGTCCAGGCGCTGCGTGAGGTGCGCCGACATCTCCGGGTCGATGTGGACCTCGCCACGCCTCACCGCACGGATCGCGTCGGCGAACTCGGACGCGCCTCCGTGCTTGACGACGCAGCCGGCCGCACCGGCCTCGAGGACCGCGACGACCCGCTCCTCGTCGGTCACCGACGTCATCGCGACGATGTCGACATCAGCGTGCGCGGCCCTCAGCGAGCGGGTCGCCGTGACACCGTCGACGGGGGCCAGCGCGAGGTCCATGACGACGACGTGCGGAGCCCGCCCGTCGCGGCAGAGCGCCCCCACGACGCCGACCACGGCATGGCCGTCCGCCGCCTCCCCCACGACCTCGAACCCTCCGGCCGTGCGCAGGAAGCTCCGCAGGCCCTCACGCACCACCTCGTGGTCGTCGGCGAGGACGACCCGGATCGCCTCGTCGTCGGGGGCCGGCGTCATCGCCGGGAGGCTCTCACAAGCCCGGTGGGTGACGCACCGTGTACCCAGCGGTCGACCGCATGCGCGGTTGCCAGCGCGAGCCGGACTCCCAGCGGCCGGTCGTGTCGTAGCGGCGACCGTTGATGACCATGAACGCGTGGCCGGGGTGCGCGTAGATCGTGATGTAGCGACCCTTGCCGGGCGCGCCGTAGCTCATGAAGCCGCTCGAGTTGCGCGGCCGCCCGAGCCGCCCGGCCGCGTGCAGCACGTAGGAGATGCTCCCGGAGCAGTCGTACGCGCTGTCGGAGAAGCTGCCGTGGCCCCCGCCCCACCGGTACGGCGTGCGCGCGATCCGGTTCGCCGCCGCGATCGCGCGCCTCACGGCCGCCGGGGGCCCTGAGCTGCTCCGCGCACGGGCGGCCCCGCGGC
>JBFIDS010000273.1:0-5357 GCA_041603715.1 Paraconexibacter sp.
CTTCACCGACGACCTCATCGCGGGCACGGGCACGAGCCGCACCTCGTTCTCCGTCTTCTACGCGGCGGCGACGGTCGCGAGCGTCGCGCTCGCGTCCGTCGTCGGCTCGCTCATCGATCGCGTCGGCCCCCGGGCCGTCTGGGTCGTCGCCTCGACCGGGCTCGCGGCGGCGCTCGTCCTCCTCAGCGTGAGCGCCGGCCCCCTCGTGCTCGTCCCGGCGCTGTGCGCCGCCCGCGCCCTCGGCCAGGGGACGATGCCGCTGCTCGGCACGGTCGTCACGGCGACGGGATTCCCGCAGGCCCGCGGGCGGATGGTCGGACTCGCCGCCCAGGGCCTCACCGCGTCCGGGGTCCTGCTCCCGCCGCTCGCGGTCGCCCTCATCGACGGGTTCGGGTGGCGCGCGGCGCTGCGGATCATCGCCGCCGTCCTCGTCCTCGTCGTCCTGCCGCTCGGGGCGGTCCTCCTCCGCGACGCGCACCGCGCGCACGTGGACCGGGCGGCGGACGAGCGGGTCGCGGTCCCCGGGGCGCGCGGAGTGTGGGTGCTCGCGCTGTGTCTCGCCGTCCCGCCGCTCACGATCACCGCTCTCGTCGTCCATGCCGTGGCCGTCGGGCGCGAGGCCGGCGTGAGCACGGGCGTCGCCGCGCTCGCCGTGAGCAGCGTGTCGGTCGGGTCGGCTCTCGGCGCGCTCCTCGGCGGCCGCCTCGGCGATCGGCTCGGGCCTGCGTTCCTGCTCGGCGCGCTGGGCGGTGCGATCGCCTCGGGCCCGCTCCTCGTCCTCGCCGGGGGGCCGGCCGTCCTCCTCGGGTACGCCCTGTGCGGGTCGGCGGGCGGGCTCGTGCTCGTCGCCAACGGCTCGCTGTGGGCGGCGGCCTACGGGCAGGTGCGCCTCGCGACGCGGCAGGGCCGCGCGAGCGCGGTCCAGATCGCCGGCGCGGCGATCGGGCCGCTGCCGCCGGCGCTCTCCCTCGCCGCGACCGGCTCGAGCACGGTGGCGCTCATGTCCCTCGCGGGTCTCGGCGCGGTGTCCCTCGCGCTCGGGCGCCGGTGGCTCGCCGTCGTCGGTCCCGGGCCGCCGAGAGCGGCCGCGACGTGACCCGCAGCCCGGCCCGCCGCACACCCCCGTAGGCTGGGGAACCGTGAACAACGACATTTCCCGCACGGCATGAGCCGTCGCCGCCGGAGCCAGTCGGGCTCCGCCTCCACCACCTCCGCGCCCCAGCAGGGCCGCCTCCGCATCCTCCCGCTCGGCGGACTGGGAGAGATCGGCAAGAACATGACGGTCGTCGAATGCGACGGGCGCATCGTCCTCGTCGACGCCGGCGTGCGCTTCCCGACCGCCGAGCAGCACGGGATCGACCTCGTGCTCCCCGACTTCACCTACCTCCGCGAGCGGCGGGACCGCCTCGACGCGATCGTCATCACCCACGGCCACGAGGACCACCTCGGCGCGCTCCCCTGGGTCCTGCGGGAGCTCGCGCTCGACGACCCGCCGCCCGTCATCAGCCGCGAGCTGACGATCGCGATGGCTCGCAGCAAGCTCGACGAGCACAAGATCAAGAACGTTCCGTGGGAGATCCTCGAGGGCCGCGACACGACGACGGCCGGTCCGTTCGAGATCGAGCTCGTCCACATGACGCACTCGATCCCGCACGCCGCGGCCGTGCTCATCACGACGCCCGCGGGCCGCGTGCTGTTCTCGGGCGACTACCGCTTCGACCAGACGCCGGTCGACGGGCGGCCCGCCGACTTCGGCCGGCTCGCCCAGATCGGCGACGAGGGTCTGCTCGTCCTCTGCGGCGACTCCACGAACGCCGACCGGCCGGGCATCGCCCCGTCGGAGACCGACATCGGTCCCGCGATCCGCGACGTGCTCGCCGGGTGCAAGGGGCGCGCGATCATCACGAGCTTCGCGTCGAACATCCACCGCGTGCAGCAGGTCATCACCGCCGCCGAGGAGCTCGACCGCCACGTCGTCCTCCTCGGTCGCTCGATGGTGAAGAACGTGAAGATCGGACGCAGCCTCGGGCTCGTCGAGGTCGCCCCGAAGACGATCGTCGACCCCAAGCAGGTCGAGCAGCTCCCGGACGACAAGGTCGTCATCATGACGACCGGCTCGCAGGGTGAGCCGCTCTCGGCGCTCACCCGCATGGCCTCCGAGGAGCACCGGCAGATCCGGCTGCGCTCCGGTGACACCGTCATCTACTCCGCCACGCCGATCCCCGGCAACGAGCGGGCGATCGAGGAGACCGTCGACCGGCTCGCCCGGCTCGGCTGCCGCATCATCACCGCGAAGGACAAGCCGATCCACACGAGCGGACACGGCTACCGCGAGGAGATGAAGCTGCTCCTCAACCTCACGAAGCCCCGGTACCTGCTGCCCGTCCACGGCGACACGAAGCGCCTGCAGCTCCACGCCGATCTCGGCCGCGCCGTCGGTATCCCCGACGAGCGCATCTTCATCGGCCGCAACGGACTGCCCCTCGATCTCGACGAGAAGGCCGCGGCGTTCAGCGCACCCGTCCAGGCGGGCATGATGCTCGTCGACGGCCTGCAGCTCGGTGACCCGACGGTCGCCGCGCTGCGCGACCGGCGCACGCTGTCGCGCGACGGGGTCGTCGCCGTCGTCGTCACCCTTGCCGAGCAGGACGGCGAGACGCTCGGTCCGGCCGAGGTCGTCATCCGCGGGGTCGCCTTCGACGAGCCGGAGGACAAGCTCGTGAAGGCGATCCGGACCGAGATCGAGGACGTCCTGGACCGCGCCTACGACGAGGACATCACCGAGATCGCCGGCCTCGAGCAGGCACTCCACGACGCGCTCGGCGACTTCGTGCGCAAGCGCACGGGCAAGAACCCGATGCTCCTCCCGGTCGTCGTCGAGGTCTGACCGCGGAGGCGCCGGCGGACTTCAGTCCGCCGGCGTGGCTCCCGCGAGGTCGGCGATCACGCCGTCGAGACGGGAGAGCGCGACGTCGGGGTTCGCCTCGGTGAAGCGCTTGAGCCGGTAGCTGTCGGCGAACGCGGCGAGCAGCGTGCCGTCGCGTCGCTCGAGGATCTCCGAGCCGGACGTGACGTCGATCGCCTCGAGCGACGTCGCGTCCACCCGGCGCGTGAGCGACCACGGCGCGGGGTCGAAGGCGATCTCGCAGTTGAACTCCTCGCGCATGCGGTGCTCGCAGACCTCGAACTGCAGCTCGCCGATCGCGCCGAGGACGGGCACCGGGTCGTCGACGCTCGTCCGCGCGAGGAGATGGACGACGCCCTCGGCGTCGAGCTGCTCGAGGCCCTTGCGGAACTGCTTGCGCTTCGTCGCGGTCCGGGGGCGGGCGAGGCGCAGCCGCTCCGGCACGAGCGTCGGGATCGGCGCGTAGGGGGCGGGATGGTCGACGCCGAGCGTGTCGCCGACGAACAGGTCCTGGATCCCCGACAGGCCGACGACGTCCCCGGGGAACGCCTCGTCGACGTTCTCGCGGTCGCGGCCGAAGACCTCGTGGGCGTGGGTGAGCGCCACCGTCTTCCCGCTGCGCGCGACCTCGACGCGCATCCCGCGCTCGAAGCGCCCGGAGCACACGCGCAGGTAGGCGAGCTGGTCGCGATGGCGCGGGTCCATGTTCGCCTGGACCTTGAAGACCTGGCCGGTGAAGCCCGACTCGACGGGGCGGGTGCCGCCGTCGCGCAGGGGTCGCGGGCCGGGGGGAGGGGCGAGCGAGACGATCGTGCGCAGGAGCTGGCGGACCCCGAACGTCCACATCGCCGAGCCGAAGAGGACCGGAGTGCACGTGCCGGCGAGGAACGCCTCCGGGTCGAAGACCGAGCCGGCGCCCTCGGCGAGCTCGATCTCCTCCGCGGCGCGCTCCCACGGCACGCGGGCGTCGGCGTCGAGGGTGCCCGTGTCGATGTCGATCTCCGGTGCGGCCTTCGACCCGCGCGGGGTGCGGTCCATCCGCAGGGCGCGGTCCTCGTCGCGGTCGAGGATCCCCTCGAAGGCCCCGGGCTCGCCGACCGGCCACGTGAGCGGCGCCGCGGCGAGGCCGAGCTCCGACTCGATGTGGTCGAGCATCTCCAACGGCTCCATGCCCGGCCGGTCGCACTTGTTGACGAACGTGACGAGCGGGACGCGGCGCGCGCGGGCGACCTCGAAGAGCATCCGCGTCTGCTCCTGCACTCCGCGCGCGACGTCGAGGAGGATGACCGCGCAGTCGGCGGCGGCGAGCACGCGCATCGTGTCCTCGCTGAAGTCGCGGTGCCCGGGCGTGTCGAGCAGGTTGAGGACGACGCCGTCGTGCTCGAAGCGCAGCACCGTCGAGGTGATGGAGATGCCGCGCGAGCGCTCCATCTCCATCCAGTCCGACACCGCCGCGCGTCGCTCGCCGCGGGCCTGCACCTGCCCGGCCTCCCGCACCGCGCCCCCGTAGAGGAGGAGCTTCTCGGTGAGGGTCGTCTTCCCGGCGTCGGGGTGGCTGATGATCGCGAACGTCCGGCGGCGCGCCGCCTCGGCGCGGATCCGGGCCGCGTCATGGTCGGCGAGGGTCACCCGTCGAGGATGACAGCCCCTCGCCGCAGGCGGCTCCGAAGGAGGATGCCGCTGGCGTGCTGCCACCTTCGGGTGGCGACGGTCCCCCGAGGGTGGGGGCGGGGCGTCGGCGCCGTCCCGGAGTCCCGGTGACAGGCGCGTTGCGCAGCGTGACGGGAGGGTCCGCACGGCCTAACGTGCCCCGCGTGCACGCGAAGGACTTCGACAGCCACGTGGTCGCGCTCGTGCGCGCCCTGCGCGCGGGCCGCGTCGACCACGTCCTGCTCGAGGACGGCGACCCCGACACGGTGACGGTGGTTCCGGGACCGACCCGCCGCAACCTCGAGCGGCTCGTCGGCGTGCTGCGTGATGCCGGCGCCGCGGTCCGCGTGCCCGGGGAGATCGACGTCCTGCCGTTCGACGAGGACGGGGTGCTCGACCGCGGCCCCTGCCGGTGGAGCCTGCGGATCGACGGCGCCGACACCGACATCCTCGTCGTCGACGTCGCCGACGGTCGGTACGGGCGGTTCTACGAGTCCTCGCGGCGCGTCGAGATCGAGCCGGGGCTCGCTGTCGACGTCGTGCCCGACACGCCGATCCGCCCGCTGCGCGCTGACGCGACCGCGGTGATCCCCGACCTCGACCTCACGCAACGTGACCGCGACCGTGCGCGCTGGGAGGCGCGGCGCCGGGCGGCGCGGACGGCCCCGGTCGACGAGCTGAGCCGCCCGAGGACGTTCGCGACCCTGCGCCGGCGGCCGGGCTGAGCCTCGACCCGCCCGTCGCTCTGTGACGTCGCGCACGCTCCTGTGCTCGTCACCGCGCGGTCGCAGTGAAAATTTGC
>JBFIDS010000274.1:0-5356 GCA_041603715.1 Paraconexibacter sp.
CATAAACGGCGAGGGAGGATAGCGGGCCGTAGCATCCCGCCGCGTGGCGCCCGAACCCGACCCCGAGAGCCGTCCGGCGGACCCGCGGCCAGAGCCGGGGGGAGGGGGCCGCGCGATGGCCCGCAACACGGCGATCTTCAGCGCGCTCACGGGGCTCTCGCGGGTCGCCGGCCTGGGCCGCGAGATCGTCGCCTCCAGCTACTTCGCGACGAGCGGCGCCTTCTCGGCGTTCACGATCGCCTTCCAGGTCCCGAACGTCGTGCGGAGCCTCTTCGCCGACGCCGCGCTCAGCGCCGCCTTCGTCCCGGTGTTCACCGAGCTGCTCGAGGAGGACCGCAAGAAGGACGCCTTCAAGCTCGCCTCGACGCTCTTCTGGATGGCGCTCGCGGTGCTCGGCGCGCTCACCGCGTTCTTCATCCTCGCGGCGGGGATCATCATGCCGGTCTTCACCGGCCCCGATTTCGCGGGCCCGCTCGACGACCTCACCGTCGGCCTGTCGCGGATCCTGTTCCCGATCCTCGTCCTGCTCGGGATCAACGGGCTTCTCGTCGGGATTCTCAACGCCTACGACCACTTCTCGATCCAGGCGATCTCGCCACTCGTCTGGAACGTCGTCATCCTCGTCTTCCTCGTCGGAATGAAGCCGTTCTTCGACGGGGACGACGAGCTCTACGCATACGCGATCGGCGTCCTCGTCGGCACGTGCGTGCAGGTGGCGATGGCGGTGCCGCAGCTACGCCGCCTCGGCTTCCACATCCGCTTCGAGGTGGACTGGCGCGACGAGCGCGTGCGCCAGGTGCTCCAGCTCATGCTGCCGGTCTGCATCGGGCTCGGGCTCATCAACTTCAACCTGCTCGTCAACAGCGTGCTCGGCGCCCTCGTCAGCGAGCAGGCCCCGCGCGCGATCGACGCGGCGTTCCGGATCTACATGCTCCCGCAGGGGATGTTCAGCGTCGCGGTGGCGACCGTGCTCTACCCGGCGCTCAGCCGCTTCGCCGCCCGCCGCGACCACGACGGGCTCCGCGCGCTCACGGGCAACGGCTTCCGCCAGATCTTCCTCCTCCTCGTCCCCGCCGCCGCCGCGATCATCGCGCTCTCGACGCCGATCACCCGCCTCGTCTACGAGCACGGCGAGTTCGGCCCCGGGTCGACCGAGCTCGTCTCGACGGCCCTGTTCTGGTTCTCGTTCAGCCTCCCGTTCAGTGGCGTGAACCTGCTCCTCACCCGGACCTTCTTCTCGTTGCAGAAGCCCTGGACGACGACGAAGCTCGCCGCGGCGAACCTCGCCGTGAACATCGCCGTGAGCGCGGCCCTCTACAAGCCGTTCGGCATCGCCGGGATCGTCGCCGGGACCGCGGCGTCGAGCGCCTTCATGACCTTCGCCCAGGCCTACTCGCTGCGCCGGCTGCTCGGTGGCCGCCTCGAGGGGCGCAAGACGCTCGACGCGATCCTGCGCATCTGCGTCGCCTCCGCGGGCCTCGGGATCACCTCCTACGGCGTGTGGTGGGGACTCGACGACGTGCTCGGTCGCGCGCTCCTCGCGCAGATGGCCTCGGTCGGCACCGCGCTCACCGCCGGTGTTCTCGTCTACGCCGGGCTGGTGATGCTCTTGCGCGTGCCCGAGGCGGAGCAGATCGAGAGGATGTTCCTGCGTCGACTCCGGCGCGCCTGACCGGCACGCGACCCGACCGGGCGGCGCAGCCCGACCTCCCGCCGCACGTTCACCGTCGTCGCCCGCTGAGAGTGCACCGTCGAGGGCGACGCGGGCGAGTCGGTCGCCCGTGGCGCCCCCCTGCCATCCTTCAGCGTCCTCATGGCCGACCAGCAGCACATCCGCAACTTCTCGATCATCGCCCACATCGACCATGGGAAGTCGACGCTCGCCGATCGCATCCTCGAGCTCACCGAGAGCGTCGACCCCCGGCTCATGCGCGAGCAGCTCCTCGACTCGATGGAGCTCGAGCGCGAGCGCGGCATCACGATCAAGTCCCAGGCGGTCCGCGTGCAGTTCACCTCGCGGCGTGACGGGGAGACCTACCAGCTCCACCTCATCGACACCCCCGGCCACGTCGACTTCAGCTACGAGGTCTCGCGGTCGCTCGCCGCCTGCGAAGGGGCGCTGCTCGTCGTCGACGCTTCCCAGGGCGTCGAGGCCCAGACGCTCGCGAACACCTACCTCGCGATCGACGCAGGGCTCGTGCGCATCCCGTGCCTCAACAAGATCGACCTCCCCGGCGCGGAGCCGGAGCGGGTCGCCGCAGAAGTCGCCGAGCTCCTCGGTGAGCCCGCTGAGGGGATCAAGAAGATCAGCGGCAAGACGGGGGAGGGCGTGCTCGACGTCCTCGAGGACCTCGTCGAGCGGGTCCCGGCTCCCGCCGGCGACCGCGACGCCCCGCCGCGCGCCGTCATCTTCGACTCCGAGTTCGACCAGTACCGCGGGGTGATCGCCTACATCCGCGTCGTCGACGGGACGTTCCGCAAGGGCGAGGCGATCCGGGCGATGGCGACCGGGACCGAGGCCGACATCGACGACATCGGCTTCTTCTCCCCGGCGATGGTGAGCGCCGACCACCTCGCGGCCGGCGAGGTCGGCTACCTCATCACCGGGATCAAGGACGTCACGAAGCTCCGGGTCGGCGACACGCTCACGACGAAGCGCGCCGGCGCCGCCGAGGCCCTCCCGGGCTACCGCGACGTGAAGCCGATGGTGTTCTGCGGGCTCTTCCCGATCGAGGCCGACGACTACCCCGACCTCCGCGACGCGCTCGAGAAGCTCACGCTCAACGACGCGGCGCTGCAGTGGGAGCCCGAAACCTCCGACGCTCTCGGCTTCGGCTTCCGCTGCGGGTTCCTCGGCCTGCTCCACATGGACATCGTGCGGGAGCGCCTCGAGCGTGAGTACGACCTCAACCTCATGGCGACGATGCCGTCCGTGGGGTTCGAGGTGACGCTCACCAACGGGGACGAGATGGAGGTCCACAACCCGTCGGACATGCCCGACCCCGCCCGGATCGACGAGATCCGCGAGCCGTACGTGAAGGCGACGATCCTCACGCCCAAGGAGTACGTCGGCACGATCATGGAGCTCTGCCAGGAGAAGCGCGGCGAGCACTCCGGGATGCACTACCTGTCCGCCGACCGCGTCCAGCTCCACTACGACCTCCCGCTGTCGGAGATCGTGCTCGACTTCTTCGACCAGCTCAAGTCGCGCACGCGCGGCTACGCGACGCTCGACTACGAGGTCATGGGGATGCGCGCCTCCAACCTCGTGCGCCTCGACGTCCTCCTCGCCGGGGACGCCGTCGACGCGCTGTCGATGCTCGTCCATCGCGACAAGGCCCCGGTGATCGGTCGCACGCTCGCCGAGAAGCTGCGCGAGAAGATCCCGCGCCAGCAGTACGACGTCCCGATCCAGGCGGCGATCGGCTCGCACATCGTGGCCCGCGAGACCGTGAAGGCGTTCCGCAAGGACGTCACGGCGAAGTGCTACGGCGGTGACATCTCTCGCAAGCGCAAGCTCCTCGAGCGCCAGAAGGAGGGGAAGAAGCGCATGAAGCAGGTGGGGAGGGTCGAGGTGCCGCAGGAGGCGTTTCTTGCCGTGCTCGAGCTGGGGGATTCGTCGAAATAGCTTCGCCCGCGCCTTCCCCGCCCGTCGCTTCGTCGATCGAGCGCGCGATCAGCGTCGGCGCGACCAGTCCGTCGCGAACGCGTTGAGCGGGGCGAGGTCGTGGAGCAGGCGGGCGCCGAGGGGGGTGAGCGCGTAGCCGTCGTCGCCGCGCTCGACGAGGCGGGCCTCCTCCAGCTCACGCAGCCGCGTGGACAGGACCGAGGTCGAGATCTCGTCGGCGCGGGTCCGCAGGGCGGTGAACGGGACCGCCTCCTCGTCACGGAGCTCCCACAGGATGCGGAGCACCCACCGGCGCCCGAGGAGGTCGAGCAGGGCCATGATCGGCCGGACGGTGGTCGGGTGTGGACGCTTCGCCGCTCGCGGTGTTCCGCCTCGTCGCGCACCACCCGCAGCTCCTCGACCGCTTCCGTCAGCTCGGCTCGACCCTGCTCGGACGCGGGAGCCTGGCGCCCGACGAGCGCGAGGTCCTCATCCACCGCACGACGGCCCGCTGCGGCGCGGACTACGAATGGGGCGTCCATGCGGCGGCGTTCGCCCCCGGGCTGGGACTCGAACGGGCCTGGCTGCGCGCGACGTGGGCGGGGTCCGCCGAGGACCCGGCGTTCACCGAGCGCCAGCGCACGCTCGTACGCGTCGCGGACGCGCTCCACGACACCGGCGCGCTCGACGACGACCTGGCCGCCGCGCTCGGAGCCGGATGGGCACCGGACGAGCAGGTCGAGATCGTCTGCGTGTGCGGCTTCTACCACCTCGTGTCGTTCCTGTGCGGGGCCTTCGCCCCGGCGCGCGAGTCCTGGGCGGCCGCGCCGCCCTCCTCGTAGTCTGGGCACATGGAGCTTGGGCTGACGGGGCGCGCGTGCGTCGTGACCGGTGCGTCGAGCGGGATCGGGCGCGCGACCGCACAGCGACTCGTCGGCGAGGGCGCTCACGTCCTGTGCGTCGCCCGCGGTGAGCGGCGTCTCGCCACCGTCGTCGACGAGCTCGCGAGATGCGGGCCGGGGCGCGCGGTCGCGTGCGCGGCGGACATCACCGCGCCTGCGTCAGGCGACGAGGTCGTCGGAGCCTGCGTCGACGCGTTCGGACGGATCGACGTCCTCGTCAACAATGCCGGGACGAGCTACCCGAAGGCGCTCGAGGATCTCGGCGACGAGGACTGGGAGACGCAGTACGCCCTGCACGTCGTCGGGCCGCACCGGTTGATGCGCGCGGCGGCGCCCCGGATGGCCGGCGCCGGTTGGGGGCGGATCGTCAACGTCGCGTCATCGGCCGGCAAGCGCCCGTCGCTCACGAACGTCGCCTACGCGGTGACGAAGGCAGGCCAGCTCTCGCTCTCGCGCGCCTACGCCGATGCCTACGCGTCCCGTGGCGTGCTCGTCAACGCCGTGGCGCCGGGTGCCGCGTCGAGTGAGCTGTGGGTGGGGGAAGGCGGTCTCGCCGATCAGGTGGCGGCGGCGAAGGGGATCTCGCACGACGAGGCCCTCGACGCCCAGCGCTCGAAGATCCCGCTCGGGCGCTTCGCTGAGCCCGGCGAGATCGCCGACGTCATCGTCTTCCTCTGCAGCGAGCGGGCCTCCACGGTGACCGGCGCGGCGTGGTCGGCCGATGGCGGGTCGGTCGCGATCATCGTGTGATCCGCGCTGAGTGGACGCTGAGCAGACAGGGGCCTGCTCAGCGTCCACTCACGCCCGCAGCGACGCCGGCGCCCCGGACGCGAGACGACGGACGCCC
>JBFIDS010000275.1:0-5331 GCA_041603715.1 Paraconexibacter sp.
AGCCTCGCCGAGGCGCGGGCGGCGGCCCGGCCGCCGGTGGCGATCTCCCCCACGCTCGGCGATCTCGTCCTCGGCGCCGACGGCTGACCGCCGCACCCGTCAGGATTGCGCCGGTGCAGCGCCACGTCCGCCTCATCGTCAACCCGTCCTCCGGCGGGGGCCGGGCCATCCGGCTGCTCCCGGCCGTCGAGGCGCGCCTACGTGAGCTCGGGGTGACCGTGGAGACCGCGCGGACCGCGGACCTCGAGGACGGACGCCGCCTCGCCCGGGAGGCCGTCTGCGCGGGGCAGATCGCCGTCGTCCTCAGCGGCGACGGCCTCGCGGGGGCCGTCGCGGGAGCGCTGTCGGGAGTGCCCGGCGCGGTGATGGGCGTCATCCCCGGTGGGCGCGGGAACGACTTCTGCCGCTCGGCGGGGATCCCGCTCGACACGCTGGAGGCCTGCGCGGTCGTCGCCTCGGGCGACCCGCACCCGATCGACCTCGGCGAGGTCGACGGCCGGCCCTTCATCGGCATCGCCTCCGTCGGCTTCGACTCCGACGCGAACCGGATCGCCAACGAGGCCCCGGCGCGCCTCGGAAGTCTCGTGTACGTCTACGGGGCGCTCCGCGCGTTCCTCGCATGGAAGCCCGCGCGCTTCACGATCGAGATCGACGGGTCGACGCGGACGTTCGCCGGCTGGACCGTCGCCGCGGCCAACTCACGGGCCTACGGCGGGGGGATGTACCTCGCGCCCGACGCGAGCCTCCGTGACGGGGTCCTCGACGTCGTGACGACCGCGCAGGTGAGCCGGTTGCGCTTCGCGAGGTCGCTGCCGAAGGTCTTCAAAGGCCGGCACGTCGACGAGCCGAGCGTCGACGTCGTGCGCGGCCGGGAGGTGCGCGTGAGCGCCGACCGGCCCTTCACCGTCTACGCGGACGGCGACCCGATCGGCGACCTGCCCGTCAGGATCCGCGCGGTGCCGCGCGCGCTGCGCGTCCTGCTGCCGAGGCCGCTGCCATGAGCGCGCTGCTCGGGGCGAAGATCGTCGCCGCCCGTGCCGCAGGGACCCTGTCGCGCCGCGCGGGCCGCGGCGGCGGCACGAGCCTTCCCGGCAAGGTCCTCCTGCGGCTCGCGCCGGATGCGGTGGCGGAGCTCTCGGCGCGCCTCGAGCGCGGCAGCGCGGTGATCTCGGCGACGAACGGCAAGACGACGACGGCCGCGATGGTCGCCGCGATCCTGGAACGTCACGGCGCGACGCTCGTCCACAACCGCCAGGGCGCGAACATGGAGGGCGGGATCGCCGCGACCCTCATGGGCGCCGCGCGGCCCGGCGCGCGCATCGCCGGCGACACGGGGCTCTTCGAGGTCGACGAGTTCTGGCTCGACCGCATCGTGCCGATGGTGCGACCGCGGGCGCTCCTCCTCGCGAACCTCTTCCGCGACCAGCTCGACCGCTACGGCGAGCTCGAGACGATCGCCGACCGCTGGGCCGTGCTCGTCGACGGCCTCGTCGACACCGCCCTCGTGCTCAACGCCGACGATCCGCTCGTCGCCGATCTCGGACGCGAGCGCGAGCCCGTCCCAGGGCGCACGCCCGCGACGTTCTTCGGCGTCCAGGACACGTCGCTGGCCCTCGACCACCTCCAGCACGCGTCGGACTCGATCCACTGCCGGCGCTGCGGTGCGGCCTACGTCTACGACGCCGTCTTCCTGGGCCATCTCGGGCACTACCGCTGCGAGAGCTGCGGAGCGCGGCGCCCGGAGCCCGTCGTCGTCGCGCGCGACATCGTCCTGCACGGCGTGCGCGGCGCGTCGTTCACGCTCGGGACGCCGGACGGCGAGACGCACGTCACGCTGCCGCTGCCCGGCCTCTACAACGTCTACAACGCGCTCGCCGCGGCCGCGCTCGCTCGCGCCCTCGGTGTGCCCGATGCGACCGTCGTCGCAGGGCTCGACGCCGTCGGAGCCGCGTTCGGCCGCGCCGAGACGGTGACGATGCACGGCCGCGAGGTCACCCTCATGCTCGTGAAGAACCCGGCCGGCGCGAACGAGGTCCTGCGGACGCTCGCCCTCGAGGAGGGTGAGCACGACCTCTACGCCGTCCTCAACGACAACATCGCCGACGGCCGTGACGTGAGCTGGATCTGGGACGCGGACTTCGAGACGCTCGCGCCCCGCGTACGTCGCGCGACCTGCTCGGGGACGAGGGCGGCCGAGATGGCCCTGCGGCTGAAGTACGCGGGGGTTGCCGCCGAGCGTCTCGAGGTCGTGCCCGATCTCGCCGCGGGCCTCGACGCGGCGCTCGCCGGCGGCGACGGGCGCCTCTTCGCGCTCCCGACCTACACGGCGATGCTCGCTCTGCGCGAGGAGCTCGTCGCGCGCGGCGTCGCGGGGAGCAGCTTCGGATGAACGGGGTCGCCGTGACCGGAGACGCGCTCGAGGTCATCTGGCACGAGCTGGAGTGCGGCGACTACCGCACGGACCTGCCTCTCTGGCGCGAGCTCGCGCAGGAGGCGCGCGGCCCGGTTCTCGACGTGGGCGCGGGGACCGGACGTGTCGCCCTCGACCTCGCCCGCCGCGGGGCGCGGGTCACGGCCCTCGACCTCTCGCCCGTCCTCATCGCGCGGCTGCGCGAGCGCGCCACCGCGGCTCGGCTGGCGGACCTGGACACCGTCGTCGCCGACGCCACCGCGTTCGCGATCCCGGACGCCCGCTTCCACC
Organism: Paraconexibacter sp.; assembly: GCA_041603715.1. Lineage (GTDB taxonomy): Bacteria > Actinomycetota > Thermoleophilia > Solirubrobacterales > Solirubrobacteraceae > Paraconexibacter. The sequence goes on from JBFIDS010000275.1 coordinate 2,702, forward strand.
TCGTGCTCGTCCCGATGCAGACCATCCAGCTCCTCGACGGCCCCGAGGCACGCGCCGGTTTCCTGCGCTGCGCCCGTGCCGCCCTCGCCCCCGGCGGCCTCCTCGTCGCCGCGCTCGCGGACGCGAGGGAGGCCTTCGAGGACGACCGCACCGAGCCGCCGCTCCCCGACATGCGCGAGCTCGACGGCGTCGTCTACGCGAGCCACGCGGTGGCGATCCGCGACCTCGGCGACCGCATCGCGATCGACCGCCTGCGGCAGGTCGTCGACGGTGAGGGCCGGAGGGACGTCGAGGCGAACACGGTCGAGCTGCACGCCCTCACGCCCGAGACGCTCGCCCGGGAGGCGGCGGAGCACGGCTTCACCGCCGAGCCTGAGCGCCTCGTCCCGACGACGGAGGAGTACGTCGGCTCGCGGGTGGTGGTGCTGCGTGCCTGAGCGGATCCTGCGCGTCTGCGCGCTCTACCCCGACTCGATGAACATCTACGCCGACCGCGGCAACCTGCTGCTCCTCGAGCGCCGCTGCGCGTGGCGGGGCATCGGCTTCGAGCTCACCGGCGTCGGCCTGGCCGCCGACGTCGATCCCGACGCGCACGACCTCCTCTACCTCGGCGGCGGTCAGGACCGCGACCAGAAGCTCGTCGCGCAGGACCTCGCGACCCGCAAGCGCGACAGCGTGCACGCCCACGCCGCCCGGGGCGGCGCGATCCTCGCCGTGTGCGGCGGGTTCCAGCTCCTCGGACACAGCTATGAGCTCGGCGACGAGGAGATCCCCGGCGTCGGGCTCGCCGACCTCCGCACGGTGCGCCACGACGGCGAGAGGCTCATCGGCAACGTCGCGATCGAGGTGACGCTGCCCGGGCGGGACCGGCCACGCGTCCTCGCCGGCTTCGAGAACCACGGCGGCCGCACGCACCTGGGACCGGGGGCACAGCCGCTCGGCCGGGTGCTCCGCGGGCACGGGAACACCGGCGAGAGCGGGTTCGAGGGCGTCCGTGACGGGCTCGTCATCGGCACCTACCTCCACGGTCCGCTGCTCCCGAAGAACGCGTGGTTCGCCGACTGGCTCGTCGAGCAGGCCCTCGGCCTCACCGAGCCGCTCGCGCCGCTCGACGACACGCTCGAGGACGCGGCGCACGCGAGCGCCCGCCGTGCCGCGGGGGTGGGCACGTGAGTGGGCAGCGCCGTGACGAGAGCCGCCGCGTCGTGTGGTCGAGCGACGACGGCGACCTGCGCAAGGCGCGCGATCCCGCCGAGAAGGCGCGCCTCGAGGGCAGCGGTCGCGTCACCGTGCGCCGGGAGACGAAGGGGCGTAAGGGCAAGGGCGTCACGACCGTCTCGGGCGTCCCCCTGCGCGATGCGGAGCTCGCCGCGCTCGCGAAGCGCCTGAAGAAGCGCTGCGGCGTCGGCGGAGCCGTGAAGGACGGCGTCATCGAGCTCCAGGGAGATCACCGCGACGTCGTCGTCGAGCTGCTGCGCGCCGACGGCCACGACGTCGTCGTCGCGGGCGGCTGAGGCCGACGGGGACCCGGCGCCGAGCCTCGTTCTCTCACTCCCGGCGCAGCGACAGAACGACGTTCAGCGGGGTGGGGCGGCGGCCGACCGGCGCAGCGCGTCGATCCGCGTCGCCGCCGCGAGGAGGCCGGCGCGCGGCAGGCGCTTCCTGCGGGCGGCCGCGCGCAGCCGGCGGTAGCCGCGCTCGGACCCGGCCTCCGTCCCGGCGAAGAGGAGCAGCTCGAGGCCGGCGCGCGCGGCCCGCACCTCGACGTCGCGCTGGCCGTCGAGCGCCGGGGTCTGGAGGTCGTCGCTGATCGTGATCGCCTCGGAGCCCACGTCGTCGCGCAGGAGCCGGTAGGTCCGTGCCTCCAGCACCGCCGGCGCCTTTCCGCCGAGCGCGGGGTACACGGCGCTCGAGACCATCACGAGGCGCTCCGCGTCGCGCCCGCACCGCTCGTAGGGCGCGAGACCCGCCTCGATCGACGCCCGCGACGCGGTGATCCGCACCGCGACGTCGTCGGTGTTCGCGCCGGCGCGCCCGAGGCCGGGGAAGTGCTTGAGCGTCGGGACGCCGCCACCGGCGACGATGCCGTCGGCGAATGCGCAGCCGGTCGCGCGGACCCGCGAGACGCTCGTGCCGAACGCGCGCGTGCCGAGGAACGAGCGCCGGCTGCTCGGGACGTCGACGACCGGGGCGAGGTCCACGGCGATCCCGAGCCGGCGCAGGGCCCGGGCCGTGTCGCGGCCCTCGCGGCGGGCGATCGTGGTCCGGTTCGAGCGGTCCCCCATCGCGAGCGCGGAGCGCGTCGGGGGGAGCGAGCCCAAGCGCTTCACGAGGCCGCCCTCCTGGTCGACCATGACGAGGAGCGGGGCGTGCCCGCCGTCCCGTGCCGCCCGCTGCAGGCGCGCCACCGCAAAGCGCACGCCGTCGAGCGAGCGGACGTTGTCGGCGAAGAGGATTAGGCCGCCGATCTCGCCGCGCCGCGCGCGCCGCAGGAGGCGTGCGGACGGCCTCGTCCCCGCCATGCGGGTGACGATGCGGCTCCCGACGGCGTCGTCGAGCGTCTCCCCCGCCTCGGCGGCCGCCTCCCGCGCACGGTCCTGCTCGGCCCGGGCCTCCGCGGCGCGGCGTTC
>JBFIDS010000276.1:0-5272 GCA_041603715.1 Paraconexibacter sp.
CCGGCGAGCGCGAGGTTCACCGGACGGCCACCGTCGGTCGCGGAACGCCGCCCGCGCGGCGCGACGCTCTCCCCGGCCCTCACGCGCCGGACGGGCGGCGCCCTCGCCGTCGCGACGCGGCCCGCCGGCGCCTTCGGCCCTCTCGCCCCCGGCGTGATCGTTCCGGCGGCGCTGCCCGCGGACGCCGTGTTCGGCACCGTCCCGGCGGCCGGCGGGCCCGGGAGGACCGGGGCGATCCCGGAGAACCTCGGACCCGTGCGACCGGGATCGGCCGACCGCGAGGACCGTGGGCGTGGGCGCGGCCGTGGGTCCGGCAAGAGGCCCGGGAGCCGGGTGTCCCGGACGCCCCTGTCCCGGCCCACGAAGGTCCCCGGCGCGCCGTCCGCGGCGAGGCCGACCCCGCGTCCCGTCGCCGCGGCCCCGACGCCCGCCCGCGGGCGTCCGCTCAGCGTGCGCCGCCCGGCGGGTCCCGCGGCCGCCCGGCCGGTCGCCGCAGCACCGGCCCGCGGGTCCACCCCCTCTTCGAAGGCCCGGGCGTCGGTGGCACGTCCGCCGCGCGCGAAGACTCCGGCGCGCCCGTCGACCCCGCCGCGTCCCGCGAAGTCGGCCCCCGGGCCGAAGCGCATCGGCCGGGGCCCGTCCGGTGCCGACCCCGCCCCCGCTCACGCGCCGGCCCCGGCCGCCCCCGCGCAGGGTCCCGGCAACTCCGGCGATGCACCCGGCCGGTCGGGCGATCGTGGGCAGGGTCACGGCAAGCGCTGAGCCTGCCGGCCGCGCGGTGCCCGCCGGACCGCGACGTGCGTGCTCTAGAGTGACGCACCCGTCACGTTCGAGAAGAGGAGTCACCCATGGCCAGGCAGCCCCGCGTCCTCACGGGCAAGATCGCCGCGATCACCGGAGGCGCGCGCGGGATCGGCAAGGAGACCGCGCGCCAGTTCGTCCGCGAGGGGATGAAGGTCGCGATCGGCGACCTCGACCTCGACCTCGCGAAGAAGACCGCCGAGGAACTCGGGCCGAACGTCATCGCCCTGCCGCTCAACGTCACCGAGCGCGACTCGTTCCGCGCCTTCCTCGACACGACCGAGGAGCAGCTCGGCGCCGTCGACGTCCTCGTCAACAACGCGGGGATCATGCAGCTCGGTCGCTTCGTCGAGGAGGACGACGCGACGACGCAGCGCCAGATCGACATCAACGTCAACGGCGTCCTGTGGGGAATGAAGGAGATCCTGCCCCGGTTCATGGCCCGCAACACCGGCCACCTCGTGAACGTCGCCTCGACCGCCGGCAAGGGCGGCTTCCCCGGCGGCGCGACGTACTGCGGCACCAAGCACTTCGTCGTCGGGGTGAGCGAGGCCGTCCGGGCCGAGGTCCGCGAGACGGCGATCGAGGTCTCCTGCGTGATGCCCGTCGTCGTGAAGACCGAGCTCGCCTCCGGCCTGCAGCCGACCCGTGGCGTCAAGCACATCGAGGCCGGCGACGTGGCGGAGGAGATCGTGCGCGCCCTCAAGCACCCGAAGTTCGACGTCTTCGTCCCGCGCCAGATCCAGGCGATCACGACGGCGATGAGCATCCTGCCCCGCGGGGGTCGCGAGGCGATCGGGCGCGCACTGAAGGCGGACAAGGTCCTCGACCAGCGCGACGACGCGACGCGGCGGGCCTACGAGCTGCGGGCCGCGCACTCCGAGCCCGGCCTCGAGCCCGCGGACGCCGCGAAGGAACTCACGGAGTCCACGGGCTGACCGCCCGCACGGCGCCACCCATCGCTCGCATGTGACCACCTGTCGCTCTAAGGTGGTCACATGCGTGAGGTCGGGATCAGAGAGCTCAAGCGTGACGCCAGCGCGATCGTCGACGCCGTCGAGGCCGGCGAGACCATCGTGATCACGCGGCGCGGCAAGCCGGTCGCCCGGCTCGCCCCGACGGGAGCGCCCCCTGGCGTCCAGCGCCTCGTCGAGCAGGGCCGGATGACGTGGCCCGGCACTCCGACACACGTCCCCGACCCTGATCCGATCGGTCTCGCCGGCGACGGGCCGAGCCTGTCCGAGATCGTCATCGAGGAACGACGCTGAGCGCGTTCTTCGACACGAGCGCGCTCGTCGCCCTCATCATGAGGGAACCTCGCGCCGACGACGTGGCACGCCACCTCGCGAGCGTCGAAGTCGCGGCCGTCGCGGCGGTCTCGCGTGTCGAGACGCGTGCAGCGCTCGCACGGGCGCGCCGAGGCCGGCGGCTGACGGCGCGGCAGGAGGCGCTGGCCTGGACGCGCTTCGGGGCGATCTGGTCGACGAGCGCGGTCATCACCGTCGACGAGGTCACCCTCGACGGCGCCGTCAGGATCGCCGCTGAGCACGGCCTACGCGGGTACGCCGCGATCCAGCTCGCAGCGGCCGTCGAGGCCGCCGGAGCGACCGGGTCGTCCCGGTTCGCCTGTCTCGACGAGGAACTCAACGCGGCCGCACGCCGCGAGGGCCTCGACCCGCTCCTCAGTCCATGAGCGACGGGCAGATGATCCTCGCGGCCGGTGCGCTCCTCGCGCTCGGCCTCCTCGCGTCGCTGCTCGCCGGCCGGCTGCGCGTGCCCGGCCTCGTCCTCTTCCTCGCCCTCGGCATGCTGCTCGGATCCGAGGGGATCGGCGAGCTCGACTTCACCGACTACGAGCTCGCGAAGACGATCGGCATCATCGCGCTCGTCCTCATCCTCTTCGAGGGCGGGCTGGCGGCGGGCTGGCCGGAGATCCGGCCGGTGCTGCGACCGGCGATCTCGCTCGCGCTCGTGGGGACAGCGGCGACCGCCGCGATCACCGGCCTCGCCGCGGCGTGGCTCCTCGGGCTGTCGGCGACGGAGGGCCTCCTCCTCGGCGCGATCGTGTCGTCGACGGACGGCGCGGCGATCTTCGCGCTGCTGCGCGGCTCGACCCTGCGCCGGCGTCTCGCGCGCACGCTGGAGGGCGAGGCGGGGTTCAACGATCCGGTGGCCGTCCTCCTCGTCCTCGGGTTCATCGAGGTCCTCCTCGACCCCGGGCACGGGCCCGTCGACTTCCTCGCGTCGCTCGTGATGGAGCTGGGGATCGGCGGAGCGGTCGGGCTCGGCGTCGGCTGGCTCGCCGTGGAGGCGTTCCGTCGCGCGCAGCTCGCCTCGGGGGGCCTCTTCCCGGTCGCGTCGCTCGCGACGGCGGCGGTCGCCTACGGGGCGGCGGACGTCCTCCACGGGTCCGGCTTCCTCGCGGCCTACCTCGCGGGCCTCGCGCTCGGGGGCGCGGCGATCCCGGCGAAGCAGACGATCACGGCCTTCCACGAGGGCCTCGCCTGGGTGGCGCAGCTCGGGATGTTCTTCACCCTCGGACTGCTCGTCTTCCCGTCGCGCCTCGCCGAGGTCTGGCTCGAGGGCACCGCCGTCGCGCTCGTCCTCGTCTTCGTCGCGCGCCCGGGCGCCGCGTTCCTCGCGACCGCGTTCCAGGGCTTCTCCCCGCAGGAGCGGGTCGCGCTGGGATGGGCGGGGCTGCGCGGCGCGGTCCCCGTCGTTCTCGCGACGTTCCCGATCATCGCCGGCGTGCCACGCAGCGAGGAGTTCTTCTCGATCGTCTTCTTCGCCGTCCTCCTCTCGATCCTCCTGCAGGGCGTCACCTTCGAGGCGGCGGCCAAGCGCCTGAGGGTGACGACGAGCGAGCCGGCTCTCCCGCGCGTGATCCAGGAGACCGGGACGATCCGGCGGCTCGGGGCGGAGGTCGTCGAGTTCCCCGTCGGCGCCCGCGACGCGATCGTCGGGCTGAAGATCCGCGACCTCGGCCTGCCCCGCGAGGCGCTCGTGAACGTCATCGTCCGCGGGGACGAGGCGATCCCGCCGCGGGGGGCGAACACCATCGAGGCGGGCGACAGCCTCCACGTCCTCATCCGGTCCTCGGTCGCGCGGGAGGTCGGCGCGCTGCTCGAGCGCTGGCGGACCGGGCCGATCGGCCCGCCCGAGCGAGCGCCTCGCGTGCCCAGGGCCCACGCGACGCCGTTCACGGTCCGCCCGTGGGATGCGAAGGACGGCGACCCGGCGGATCCGCAGACCGTCGCGGGACGCATGGTCGTCGACCGGCTGCGCCTGCGGCGCGACCGCCCGGGCTCGCTCGTCCTCCTCGACGACGGCGTCCTCGCGGTGTGCGGGGAGACCGTCGCCCTCGGCCGCCGCGACCTGCTCGGCGCCTACGCGCGCCGACGGCTCGCGCGCGCCACGGCCGACTCGGACCGCGCCTGGTGGGCGGAGGTCATCGGCGCGGTCGCGCGGTGAGGGCGCGGCGCCCGCAGGCGCTCATCCCTCGGTGAGCCAGCGCGCGATGTGCGCGCCGATCTCGGCCCCCTGGTCCTCCTGCAGGAAGTGCGAGGCGCCCTCGATCACGATCGGCTCGGGGGCGTGGATCAGCTCGGCGAACCGCACGCCGTTCTTCAGCGGGAGGATCGGGTCCTGGTCGGCCCAGAGGATGAGGCGCGGGCGGGTGTCGGACTCCTCGCCGAGGGCGGCGAGGACCCTCTGCCCCGCCTCGGCACCGGGCCCCTCTGGCGTGAGCGGGATCATGAGCGGGAAGGCGCGGGTGCCCTGCTTGGACGTCGCGTCCGGGAAGGGCGCCTCGTAGGCGGCGAGCACCTCGGGCGCCGGCGGGGTGAGACAGGCGCCGCCGACGAGCATCCCGATCGGGAGGTCCTCGGTGCGCTCGACGAAGTCGCGGAAGTTGTTCCACGCGTCGCTCATCCGCTGGTGGCCCGTGAAGAGGCCCGTGTCCATGACGACGATGCGGTCGAAGCGGTCGGCGTGCTCGACGGCGAGCCGCAGGCCGACCGGTCCGCCCCAGTCGTGGACGACGACGGTCGCGCCCCTCAGGTCGAGGTGCTCGAGCAGCTCGGCCATCACCGAGGTGTGCCGGTCATAGGTGTACCAGCCGAAGTCGGTCGGCTTGTCGGAGCGGCCGAAGCCCGCCATGTCGGGCACGATGCAGCGGAAGCCCGCGTCGCGCACCGCGGGGAAGACGTGGCGCCAGAGGAACGACCACGTCGGCTCGCCGTGCATGAACCACACGGGCGGGGCGTCGGGTGGGCCTTCGTCGAGGTAGGCGATCCGCAGTCCTTCGGCGGTCGTGAAGTACCGGGGCTCGTAGGCGAAGTCGGGGAGGTCGGCGAAGCGCTCGTCAGGGGTGCGGACGTGATCGGTCATCGGGTCGACCCTATCCGGCCGGGCGCGGCGCGTCAGGAGAGCGCCGCCGCGAGGGCCCAGCCGCCTCCGGCCGCCGCGAGGC
>JBFIDS010000277.1:0-5241 GCA_041603715.1 Paraconexibacter sp.
CGGGCGATGCGGCCGCCGCGGCCGCCCGCAGCGTGTCGGGGCCATCGACCGCGACGATGACCTGGACGAGGTCGAGCGGGTAGCCGTCGGAGCGCAACGCCGTGAGTTTCGCGACGAGCGGACCCGGTGCTCCGGCCGCGCAGACGACGACGGAGGCCGACGGCATCGCCGAGGCGTCCGTCCGCAGCGGCCGACGACGCGCCAGCAGGAGCGACGTGGGGTAGCCGACGAGAATCCAGGCGATCCCGCCTGCGGCGGCGATCCCGCACCGCGAGGCGCAGCGGGCGACGGTCGCGGCGCTCATGCGGCGCTCCGGACCACGGGCGAGCGGCGGCAGACGGGGTGGGCGGTCGCGAGCGTCAACCCGGCGACGATCCACAGGAGTCGCAGCTGCGAGCCGTGGAGGAACAGCAGGCCCGCGGCGAAGGTGGCGAGCGTGAGCACGAGCGTGCGCCCCTCCGCGTGATCGAGCAGGCGCCCGCGGACGATCACGCCGATCATGACGGCGAGCGCCGCGAGCCACCCGAGCGCCCCGACCAGTCCCTGCTCGGAGAGGATCTCGAGCGGCAGCGAGTGGGATTCGCGGTCGGTCCGCGGGTCGCTGCCGACTTGGCGCGCGTAGTCGCGGTACCGCTCCGGGTACTGCTCGGGCCCCACGCCCGTCACCGGGTGCTCCGCCGCCATCGCCAACGCGATGAACGCCTCCGACTGCCGCCCGCTCGTCGCGCGCGAACTGGCACCGCTCAGCTGGTCGCTGAAGAGCGGCACGCTGACGAGCGCGGCGACCAGACAGGCGATCAGCATGCGGCGGCTGCGCTGGAGCACCGCGGTCCCGACGAGCGCGATGACGAGCGCGACGAGCGCCGCACGCGAGCCGGTGGCGAAGATGCCGGCCGTGAGGGCGAGCGCCCCGGCCGCCCCCAGGTACCGCTCCCAGCGCGCGCCCGTGAGCAGCATCAGCGCGGCGGGCAGCAGGACGACGAGCGACAGCGCGAAGAAGTTCGCCTCCCCGAAGGGACCCGCGGCCCGGGGAGCCTCGTACTCGAACACCGCGCTGGAGCCGTTGAGGGGGAACAGCTCGGTCGGGCCGACGCGGACCGACCAGACCGCTCCCACGCCGAGCACGATCCCGAGCGCGACGAGCGCGGTGAGCACGCGGCGGGCGTCCACCCGCCCTCGGCACACGAGCGCGGTCACCGCGAGCAGCGGCAGATCGTGCGTGAGCGCGCGCGGGACGACGGGCCCGCTCTCGACGAGGAGACCGGTCGCGAGCCAGGGCAGGCCGATCAACGCGACGATGAGCGCGACCCGGGCGATGTACACGACGTCCTCACGCCGCAGCCACAGCCCGACGACCAGCAGCGCGATGGCCCCGACCTCGACCGGCGACGGGAGTCCCCCGAAGTAGTGCTGCCCGATCGCCGACCACACGATGACCGCCCAGCCGGCGAGCAGCCAGTCGCGGCGCAGCAGCAGGACGGCTCCCCCGGCGGCGACGATCACCAGGACGGGGATGGTCGTCTCCGGGGCCGACGCGGCGGGAATCGTCACCAGCAGGAGCGCGGCCCCGAGGACCGCGGCGCCGACCGCGATGAGGAGAGCCGCCGTGGGCTCGAGCCTCGCGCGGGTGATCACGCGGCCAGCCGGCGGTCGCGTTCGCCGAGCTCCTCAGGGACCGCCCCGTTGGCCGTGGGCGGCCGCCGGACCGGGATCACCCACACCGTCAGAGCCGCCAGGAGCGCGACGAGCAGCGTGGCCCCGGCGACGAGGAGGCCGCTCGGCCCCGCCCTCTCCGCCGCCGACGGCGGGGCGAGCTCGCGCACCGTCCACGGGTCGCCGAGCTCGTCCTGACCGGCCAACCCGGCCCAGACGATCGCAGTGAGATCGTCGCGTGCCGTGCTCTCGAAGGGCCCGGTGAACGTGAGATCGATGACGCGGGTATCGGGCACGAGGCGGACCACGAGATCCCCGTCCGGGTTCCCCGCGCGGGCGCTCACCCCTGGGCCGCTGAGGTACTCGACGACCGTTCCGGCGGTGCCCGACTGCCCGAAGGCCTGGATAATCGCCGACTGGTCCTCCCCCTGTTCGGGCACGAGGACCACGGAGGCGGTCGACGTCCAGCGCGTCGGGCGCTCGATGAGGTACGCCGTTCCGAAGGCGATGACGAGCAGCGCCGCGGTCACGGCAGCGGAGATGCGGTCGCGCTCGGGCCTGGACCGACGTGTTCTGCCTCGCGGGCAGCGGTCGGGGTGGAGAGCCCCACCGCCGAGGGGTACGGATCTCACCCGCCCGTGGCCGGACTCCCAGGGTCACGGGGGTCAGGGAACCCCTACCGGTCACCCGTAGGACCACCCGCCGGGACGCGCTCCGCGCTGCAGGGTCCCTGTCGTGTCCCAGCGCATCCGACCCCAGTTCGTCCTGCCGGCCGTGTGGCTCGCCGCCGGAGTGCCGGCCGGTGCCCCGATCGCCTGGCTCGCCCTCGGGGTCATCTGCCTGTTCGTCCTCGCCCGCCGGCCCGAGGGGGCCGATCAGGGGAACCGCGTCGGCGATCGGCGCCGTGAGGACGAGCTCGCGCTGCGCCGCCAGCTCGCGATCGCGCGTCGGCGCGGCCATCCGGCCGACCTCCTGCGGGCGCAGGTCGCCGGCCTCTCACCCGACCAGATCTCGAGAGCCCTGCGGATCTCGGACTTCGCGCTCCTCGACGCCCGTCCGGACGGCGACCTCGATCTCGTCGCCCTCATGGACGGCGCGGAGTGTGACCGCAGCCGCGTCGAGGAGCGCCTGCGCGGGCTCGGAGGCTCCTGGGCCTTCGGGTGGTCGAGGTTCCCCGAGGACGGCGCGACGCTCGACGCCCTGGCCGACAGCGCCGCCCCGACGTCCCGCACCGACCTGCTTCACAACACAACCGAGGGAAGACCATGACTCACCCCACGCAGTGGCTGACCGCGGCGACCGTCAGCTTCTTGACGCTGCTCGCCACCGGGACCGCTCACGCCCAGAGCACCGGATACGGAGCCGCTCAGGGCGTCTCGACCGGCGGTGACCCAGGATCCGGCGGCGATGCGGCCGGGCAGCTGCCGTTCACCGGGCTCGACATGACGCCCGTGCTCATCATCGGCGTCGTCCTGCTGCTCGCCGGTCTCGCACTCGCCCGCGCAAGCCGCCGGCACCCGAGCAGCTGATGAGCCGGGCTCTCGTCACCGGCTGCGCCGGGTTCATCGGCTCCCACCTCTGCGAGCGGCTGCTCGCAGAGGGGTGGGACGTCCTCGGCGTCGACTCGCTGAGCGCCTACTACTCGCCCGACCGCAAGCTCGACAACCTCGACCAGTTCATCGATCATCCGCGGTTCCGCTTCGAGTGCCGCGATCTCGCGACCGGCCCCGACCCCGTCGACCTGGTGTCCGACGTCGACGTCGTCTGGCACCTGGCGGGACAGCCGGGCGTGCGCCTCTCGTTCGGGAACGGGTTCACCGAGTACGTGAGCGCGAACGTGCTCGCGACGCAGCGGCTGCTCGAGGCCGCCGTCGCCCAGCCCCTGCACCGGTTCGTGTACGCGTCGTCGTCGTCGGTCTACGGCAACGCGGCGTCCGTGCCCACGCCCGAGAACTGCTCGCTGCGACCGCTGTCGCCTTACGGCATGACGAAGCTCGCCACGGAGACGCTCGCGGGGACCTACCACGACGTCGCCGCCGTGCCCGTCGTCGGCCTGCGCTACTTCACCGTCTACGGACCCCGCCAGCGTCCGGATATGGCGTTCTCGGCCTTCATCGACGCGATCGAGGACGGCCGCCCGGTGACCGTGAACGGCTCGGGCCTCCAGGTGCGGGACTTCACGTACGTCGCCGACATCGTCGACGCCACGGTCGCCGCCGGGGCCCTCGGTCGCCCCGGGGAGGCCTACAACATCGGCGGCGGGCATCCGATCGCCCTCATCGACGCGATCCACATGCTCGCCCGGCTGATGGGACGCGCCGTCACGCTCGAACACCGTGCGCCCGCACGGGGCGACGCGCGGATGACGGCGGCCGACGTGTCGGCGTGCTCGCGCGATCTCGGGGTCCTCCCGAGCACGTCACTCGAGGACGGTCTCGCCCACCAGATCCAGTGGACGCTCGCCTCCCGCCGGGTCGAGAGCCGCATCGCAGCATGACCGGGTCCGCGCGGGTCGGCGTCGTCAGCTCGCGGTTCCCGAAGCTGTCGGAGACGTTCATCCTCGACGAGATGCTCGCGCTGCGCGAGCGCGGGGTCGACGTGATCGCGATGCCGCTGCACCTCACCCGGGACCGGGTGCGGCATGCGGGCGCCGACGACCTCGTCGCGCAGGCCCTCGCCGGCGCGCCGTGGTCGTGGCGCACACTGCGTGCCCAGCTGCACTGGCTGCGCCGGCGGCCGCGCGCCTACCTCGGAGCGTGGGCCGGCGCGCTGCGCGGCACGTGGCGCTCCCCCGGGTTCTTCGTGCGCGCCTTCCTCGTCGTCCCGCTCGGCGCGCGCATCGCGATGGATGTCGAGCGCCACCGCATCGACCACCTCCACGCCCACTACGCGACCCACCCGGCGCTCGCGTGCTGGGTCGCCCGTCGGCTCACGAGCGTCACGTGGTCGATGACCGCTCACGCCCACGACATCTGGGTGGACCGCACGATGCTCGCGACGAAGGCGACGGACGCCGCCTGGGTCGTGGCGATCTCGCAGCTCGGCGCCGAGGTCATCGGGGCCGCGGCAGGGGGTGAGGCACGCATCGAGATCGTTCACTGCGGCGTCGACACCCAGCGGCTGCGGCCCGGGCCACGGCCACGTACCACGGCGGACGAGCCGCTGACCGTCGCCTGCGTCGCCTCCCTCGAGGAGTACAAGGGCCACGAGCACCTGCTCCACGCCGTCGCCCTCGCGCGGTCCCGCGGCCGGGACATCCGCCTGGACCTCGTCGGGGACGGCGAGCTCCGCGGTGCTCTCGAGGCACTCAGCCGCAAGCTCGGACTCGCGGAGTCCGTGCGGTTCCTCGGCCCGCTGGACCGTGATGGAGTCCGCGACGTCCTCGGCCGCAGCGACGCGTTCGCGCTCGCGAGCATCGTGACGCGCAGCGGGAAGTGCGAGGGCATCCCGGTCGCCCTCATGGAGGCCATGGCGTGCGGGCTGCCGGTGATCGCGACCGACGTCGGCGGCGTGACGGAGCTCGTCCACGACGCAGCCGACGGCCTCGTCGTCGCCCCCGCCGACCCTGCTGCGCTCGCCTCCGCCCTC
>JBFIDS010000278.1:0-5237 GCA_041603715.1 Paraconexibacter sp.
GAGGATGCCGGGCGGGATGCGGTCGCTCGTCGCGATCCGCAGGCGGCCGGGCTCGGCGGCGCGGGCGAGCGCCGCGAAGCCGCCGCCGGACGGGACGGGCGTGCTCGACGTGACGTCGAGGAAGAGCGCGGCGTCCTCGACGCGCCGGGCGAGCGGGCCGAACACGCTCATGCCCTGCCAAGCCTCGTGGGCGGGCGCGAGCGGCACACGGTCCCGCGTCGGCTTGAGACCGAACAGCCCGCACCAGGCCGACGGGATCCGGATCGAGCCGCCGCCGTCGGAGCCGAGGCCCACGCCCACGAGCCCCGCCGCCACCGCGGCCCCGGTCCCCCCGCTCGAGCCTCCGGGCGTGCGGCCGAGGTCCCACGGGTTGCGCGTGGCGCCGTAGGCGAGCGACTCCGTCCACGGGGACGTCATGAGCTCCGGCACGTTCGTCTTGCCGATGGGGATCGCCCCGGCCGCCCGCAGGCGCGCGGCGACCTCGCCGTCGGCCGTGGCGGGAGGACCGGCCCCGGCGCTGCCCATCGCGGTCACCTCGCCCTCGAGGACGGCGTCGTCCTTGATCGCGACGGGGACGCCCGCGAGCGCCCCGAGCGGGTCACCGGCGGCACGGCGGGCGTCGATGGCGTCGGCGGCGGCGAGCGCGGCGTCGGGACGGACGACGCGGAACGCGCGCAGCTGCGGGTCGAGGCGCTCGATGCGCTCGAGGACGACCTCCACGAGCTCACGCGCCGAGACGGTGCCCGCCGCGACGAGCCGCGCCTGCTCGGCCGCGCCGGCGAAGGCGAGTTCGACGGCATTCATGGGCGGGACTCTAGCCGTGGCCTCCGCCCCGGCCGCGACCGCGTACCGGGCGGCCGGATAGCATCGCCCGCCGATGGACCCGACCGACCTCGTGCAGCGGCTCTCCGCGATCCCCGCACGCGTCGCCGGGAGTGACGCCGAGCGTCGCGCCGCCCGACTGCTCGCCCGGGAGCTGCGGAGCCTCGGGCGCCGCCCGCGCGTCCAGACCCTGTGGGTGCGCCCGTCCTGGCCACCGGTCCTCGCGCTCGTCGCGATGCTCTCGGTCCTCGGCACGGTGCTGAGCGTCGACGCCCCCGAGGTCGGCGTGGGGATCTGCGCCGCGGCGCTCCTCGCCTACGCCGCCGACCTCGCCGGGGTGCCGCTCCTGCGTCGGCTCACCTTCGAGCGCGCGACCCAGAACGTCGTCTCCGTGGACACGCGGGAGGCCGCGGTCCGCCTCATCGTCACGGCGTCCGTCGACACGCCTCGCGCCGGCCCCCTCACGCGCGGGCGCGCCGCGCGGCTCACCGCGCGCCTGCGACGGGCGCTCGGGCCGGTCGCCCTGGGCGGGCACGGCCTCGTCGCGCTCGCGCTGCTCGCGGCGACGCTGCTTGCCGGCCTGCGGGCCGGGGGCGCGGGCGGCGACGTCATGGGCGCGGTCCAGCTCGTACCCGTCGCCGTCCTCATCGCCGCGATCGGCGTCGCCCTCGACACATGGACGGGCGAGGTGGGCCCGGGCGCGAACGCGAACGCGAGCGCATGTGCGGTCGCCGTCGCGGTCGTCGCGGCGCTCGATCGCACGCCCCCGTCCCGACTCGCGGTCGACGTCGTGCTCGCGGGTGCGGGTGAGGCGCAGGCGCTCGGGATGCGTCGCTGGGTCGCGGCGCAGCGGCGCGCGGGCCTCAGTGCGACCGAGGTCGCGGTCCTCCACATCGCCGCGTGCGGGAGCGGCGATCCGGTCTGGTGGGTCCGGGACGGCGCGGTCCTGCCGCTCGGCGCGCATCCGCAGCTCCTCGGCGTCGCCGAGCGGGCGGCGGCCGCCGACCCGGACCTCGGCGCGCGGGCCGTGCAGTCGCGGCGGATGACCGGCGCGCGGGCGGCGCGCGCACGCGGGTGGCCGTCGCTCGCCATCGGAGCGATGGACGCCGACGGTGTCGCGCCGTGGGCCGGAGGGGCCGACGACGTCCCCGAGGCCATCGACGCGGACACCATGGACCGGACGCTCGCGTTCGCCCTCGCCGTCGTCGCCGGCCTCGACCGCGACCTCGCGCGGGTCCACGGGCCGGGCACCGCCGAGAGCGCCTGACCGTCCTCGCACCGGGCGGTGGCCGGCCGCGTGGCTCCAGCGCGGACGTCCAGGGTGGACCTCGACCGACCGGGGGTGTAGAAACCGGTCTCCGCCCGCGCCCGCGGGCGGCACGACCGCTCCGGAGGTTCCACCCGTGGCCTATCCCGTCAGCTACGCCGCCGACTTCACGCCCGACCGCAGTCGCCTCACCACGTTCTTCCGCTACTTCCTCGCGATCCCGCTCCTGCTCGTCGCGGTCGTCTACGCCATCGGCATCGCGTTCACGGTCCCGATCGCGTGGCTGGTGATGATCTTCACCGGCCGCTACCCCGAGGGCCTCTACCGCTTCAACGCAGGGTTCCTGCAGTTCGTCGCGCGCATCAACGGCTACCTCAGCCTCGTGACCGACGCCTATCCGCCGTTCGGCCTCGGCGACGCGGATCACCCGATCCGCCTGGGCATCCCGGACCCGCTGCCCGAGTACAGCCGCATGAAGGCGCTGTTCCGGCTCATCCTCGCGATCCCGGTCTACCTCATCGCCTACGTCCTGCAGCTCGTCGGGATGGTCGCCACGGTCATCTCGTGGTTCTGGATCGTCATCACCGGCAAGCAGAACGACGGTCTCCACAGCGCGATCGTGCTCGCCCAGGCCTACAACATGAAGGCCTACGCCTACTACTTCCTCATCACCGAGACGTGGCCCCCGTTCTCCGAGGACGGCGGGACGGTCCCGGCCGCGCCGCTCGAGTCCGGAGGCACGGCGGGCGGATTCAGCGCGCCCGAGGCGGTCGCCCCCGCGTCCACGGCCCCGCCGGCCGGTGCGCAGGGCACCGGCTCCTCCCCGTTCGCCCAGCGCGACGAGCCGCCCACGGCGAGCTGAAGGACGGTCTCCCGCCGGCGTGACCACGAACGCCGGCGGGGCATTGCATAAGGTCGCGCGATGAGCACCACCCCGCCCGTCCTGTGGACCCCGAGCCCGGAGCGCGTGGAGCGCGCCGCGATGACCGCGTTCCGCCGGCGGGTCGCGGACGAGCACGGCGTCGAGGTGCCCGACTACGAAGCGCTCTGGCGCTGGTCGGTCGCCGACCCGGACACGTTCTGGGGGTCGGTGTGGTCGTGGTTCGACGTGCAGCACGACGGGTCGGCGGACCCGGTGCTCGGGGTGCGCGAGATGCCCCACGCGGAGTGGTTCCCGCGCGCGCAGGTCAACCTCGTTGAGCACTTCTTCCGTGACCGCGACGACGATGCCGTCGCTCTCCACCACGCCTCCGAGCTGCGTCCGGAGCCGGACACCTGGACCTGGGGACGGCTGCGCGAAGAGGCGGGCCGCATCGCGGAGGGCCTGCGGCGGCTCGGCGTCGGGCCGGGCGACCGCGTCGCCGCCTACATGCCGAACATCCCCGAGACGCTCGCGGCGTTCGTCGCGACGGCGTCGCTCGGGGCGACCTGGTCCTCGTGCTCCCCGGACTTCGGCACGCGCACCGTCGTCGACCGCTTCGCGCAGATCGAGCCGAAGGTGCTGCTCGCCGTGGACGGGTACCGCTACGGCGGCAAGGACTTCGACCGTCGCGACGTCGTCCGCGAGCTGCGCGCCGAGATCACGGGCGTCGAGCACCTCGTCGTCCTCCCCTACCTCGGGTCGGGCGAGGTCGACGACGCCCTCTCGTGGGACGACCTGCGGCCCGCCGACGTGCCGCCGCTCACGTTCACCCGGGTGCCGTTCGCACATCCCCTCTGGGTCCTCTACAGCTCCGGCACGACCGGCCTCCCCAAGCCGATCGTGCACGGCCACGGCGGGATCCTCCTCGAGTCGCTCAAGAAGCATCACCTCCACCTCGACTGCCAGGAGGGCGACCGCGTCCTGTGGTTCACCACGACGGGGTGGATGATGTGGAACTTCCTCGCCTGCATCCTCCTCACGCGGGCCGAGATCGTCCTGTTCGACGGCAACCCCGGCCACCCGGACCTCGGCACGCTCTGGGACCTCGCGGAGCGCACCGGCACGACGACGTTCGGCTGCAGCGCCGCGTACATCTCGGCGTGCATGAAGGCCGGCGTCCACCCGAGCGAGGGGCGCGACCTGTCGGCGATCACGGCGGTCGGCTCGACGGGGTCGCCGCTGCCGCCGGAGGGCTTCCAATGGGTCTACGACGAGATCGGCGAGGACACGTGGCTCTTCTCCACGAGCGGCGGGACCGACGTGTGCACCGCGTTCGTCGGCGGCGTGCCGACCCTCCCCGTCCACCTCGGTGAGCTGCAGGCGCGCTCGCTGGGGTGCGCCGTGGAGGCGTGGGACGACGAGGGCCGCCCGCTCGTCGGCGAGGTGGGCGAGCTCGTCATCACCCAGCCGATGCCGTCGATGCCCGTCGGGTTCTGGGGCGATTCGGACGGCTCGCGCTACCGCGACAGCTACTTCACCCACTACGACGTCGACCCGCCGGTGTGGCGCCACGGGGACTGGATCGAGATCACCGAGCACGGGACCGCCGTCATCTACGGCCGCTCGGACTCGACGATCAACCGCGGCGGGATCAGGATGGGCACGAGCGAGATCTACCGGGCGGTCCTCGCCGTCGACGAGATCCTCGACGCGCTCGTCGTCGACGGCTCCGGCCGCGAGGGCTTCCCCGACGGGTGGATGCCGCTGTTCGTCGTCCTGCGGGAGGGCGTCACGCTCGACGACGACCTCGTCGGGCGGATCGCGCGCCGCGTGCGCTCGGACTGCTCGCCGCGACACGTCCCCGACGAGGTCCACGTCGTCGCCGAGATCCCGCGCACGCTCAGCGGGAAGATCCTCGAGGTGCCGGTGAAGCGCGTCCTCATGGGACAGCCCGTCGAGACGGCGGCGAGCCGCGACCGCCTCGTGAACCCCGCTGCGCTGGACTGGTTCGTCGAGTTCGCGCGGGCGCAGGGCGCCGGCGGGGTCTGAAGCCGCGCCGGCGCGCCGGCGGGGCGGGACGACGTCCGCCTGACCCCGCCATGACCCGACGCACGGACGGCGTCCCGGGCACGCCGCCGAGAACGTCCGGCCGACCCCGGTACCGCCCGTCAGACGGACGGCGTCGCTGCGCCGGGGGGGTGAACTCTCGGCTCTCGCGCCTCATGGTGGGTATGGACGACACTCCGATTCGGCCGCGCGCGGCCCGTCAACGCGACTGCCTCGCCC
>JBFIDS010000279.1:0-5237 GCA_041603715.1 Paraconexibacter sp.
AGTTGGCGGCGGCCCGGGAACAACTCGCTGCACATCGGACGTGAGCGGCGCGTGGCGCGCTGCCTTGCCCAGGACACGCACGTGCCGACGCCGACGACCAGTCCCGCCGCGGTGATCGCGCCCGGCCATGCTCCACGCGACGAAACGGACGCGGCGTATGGATCACCGCAGATCGCACCGGCGGTGTGCTCGGGCATCGAGCAACGCCGCTCACCCCGCCGCGCGTGGCGAGCCGAGGGTCGTGTCAGCCGCCGCGGAGGCGAGCAGCGCGATGCTCGCCAGCGATCCGGTGACGAGCAGCCTCTGACCGGGCCGGCGGCGCCCGAAGCCCGCGATGACGAGCCCGCCCACCCGCACGGGGGTCGTCGCCCGCGCGGCGCGGACCAGGGCCGCACGCGGCGGCTGAGCGCGGGCGAAGTAGGCGTACAGGCCGTAGCCGACACCGCATGCGAGGCGAACCGTCTCGAGCCGGCCGACGCGTACTGAGACGCGCCCGTCGCGCCGCAGCCCCGCTAGCGCCGCGGTCCCGGCCGCCGCATCGACGAGGCCCTCGAGGTCGCGCCCCGCACGCGTGGGCACCGTCGCCCGGGCGGCGACGCCGTCCAGGGCGTCGGTCATCGCGGCGAGCGCGATCACGGCCGGGTGAGCGTGCCTGGCGATGAACGGCACCATCCACGCGCGGCTCAGCGTCAGGGCGTCGGCGGGGGCGAGGTTGCGCGGCTCTCCGTCTTCGGACTCGACCATGCCCAGGTGCCACTCGAGCATCAGTGCGACAGTCGCCCACCACGCGCACGCGCCGAGCACGAAACCCTCGTTGCGCGGGCGGGACGAGTACGCGACGGCGACGGTGGCGGCAGCGCCGATTCCCTCCCAGCGCCGCGCGCGGCGTGCGAGTTCGGGGCGCTGCCGGCGGGTGTGGCGGCTTCGCTGCTGCGAGGCACCCAGGAATTCGATGGCGGCGGCGGGAGTGAACCGCAGGTCGCGCAGGCGGTGCAGCTCATCCCGGGCCCAGCGCTCGCCCGCCGTCCGACTCGCAGTGCTCATCGATGTGCCATGGGGAGCAGGTGTCGCAGTGCCTCGTTTTCCTGCGGGTCGAAGACGACGTGTTGGGCGCAGGCCGGGACGGTGCGCCCGTCCTGCGGGTGGGCCATCGCGTAGGAGCAGGCCTGCAGGCGCTCCTGGGCGGCACGTACCTCGGGATCCTGGGCGACCTCGCCGCGCTCCAGCGCCTCCCACGCCGGCGCGACGACGCGGGCGTCCATGAACGCATGCACGACGAAAGTCAGGGACCTCGGGCGACCGGCCAGGAGCCGGCGGACTCCGACGCGCCGGACGAACCGGGCCGCCCAGCCGACGGCAGCCGCGATGACATCCGGTCGAGACGCGGCGACGCGCGTGACGGCGGCGATGAGAGCGGGGCGGGGACGGTCGAAGTCCATGCCGCCGAACACGTCGAGGAAGCGGTCGCGGACTCGCAGGTCCCGAGGGTCGCGGTCATCAAGGATGGGGTGCCACTGGCCGGTGGCGACGATCCCGTAGGCGGAGCGGTTGCAGCGCGCGTCGCCCATCTGCAGGTGCTGCCATGGCAGCCGTCGTCCGACTGCCTGCTCGAGCTCGTTCCACACGCGGTCGATGGTGACGGGCGCGTAGTTCTCCTTCCAGCGGGCGGGGTTGCCGACGTGGGCGGCTGGCTGGAAGGAGAGCATTCCGAAGCCCGAGTCGAGCAGGGTCCGTGTGACGTGACCGACCTCGTCGAGGTTGCGAGGTGTGATCGTCATGTTGTGAGCGAGGTCATAGCGCACGCCGTGCTGCGAGCGCAGGCGCTCGAACATCGCCACAAACGCGCGGCGGGCGTCATCGAGTTCACGCTCGTTCTTCGGTCGGGGCACAGCCCGGCGGCCGAGCATGAGCGAATCGAAGTGACCGGCCATCCGCAGAACCCGGAACCGCGGCCTCCCGGTGACGTCGAGGGCGAGGTCGCGCAGGTACTCCTCGTCGAAGTCGCCGTGGCTCATGCTCATCGGCTTGCGGCCGTGGGCGAGCATGACCTCGAGCGCCCTGGCGTGGGCCTCGGCGGGCAGCAGCGATACCTCGCCACCGATCAGCTGCGCGTGCTGACCGGTACCGCGGACTTCCCGCAAGAAAGCCATCTGCCGCTGGACCTCCGCGACGGTGTGCGCGCCATCGGTGCCGACCTGTTGGGCCGCCTTGGCGTGATAGCAGGGCGTGCAGGCGAGGTTGCAGCGCGGGAACACGCCGTGCGTGGCCTCGCAGCCGACGGTCCGCCGGCCGAGCAGTTGCGCGTCGGTGCGGACGTGGTCGGGGAGTTCGGACCAGCGAGCGCTCAGCGCTGCATCCGTGTCGGGATGGTGCGGCCGCGTCGCTGTGGCCAGGTCACGCAGCCGCGAGCGCAGCGTCATCGCCACACCCGTCCGGCGATCTGGAGGACCTGCTCCGCAGCGAACGCCCCGTAGGCGAGGCGGCGGGCGAGCTGATGGGTGAGCGTCAATTGCGTCCTTCGGTCGGTCGACGAGTCGTCCCTCCGACCATCCGCGCTGCGCAACGATTCAGTGCGACAAGGACCGGCCGTGCTCAGCAGGGACCATCGATGCGCCGGCACGCGGCCACGTGCTCGGTGTTGTCGGCAAGCAGCGAGCGCGCGAGCGTCAGCATTGCGAGGACGCGCTCGTCGGCGACGCTGTAGTAGACGGTGCGGTGCTCGCGGCGGGTGGTGACGAAGCCGCACCAGCGCAGACACGCGAGGTGGTTGGAGATGCGCGGCTGGCTCGCACCGATCGCCTGCACGATGTCGCCGACCGAACTCTCGCCGTCGACAAGGAGTTCGAGGATCCGCACCCGGGTCGCGTCGCCGAATGCACGGAAGTACTTGGCCACGAGGTCCGGCTCCGTGACTGTCTCCGGCAACGAGGAGGAAGCGAGGGATTCTGGCGGTGTCATATGCGCTACGCATGATATAAGATTCCTCATATCATGCAAGGCATATATGAAACGTAAGCGCCGGTCATCCGACGAAGTACCGACGCAGCGGCACGTCGGCATTGTGGTTCTGCCTCTGGTTGCGGTGGCCTGTTGCGTCGGCTGGCCGCTCCTGCTGGCGGCGGGCGGCGTCGCACTCGGTGTCGCGACGGCCGCCGGTGCCGGGGTTCTGGTGTTCGGCGTTGGCGCGCTGATCGCGGTTGGCCGTCGCCGGAGGCGGGCGTGTCGCCCACTACGCACCGAGTGCGGAAGGCAGTGACATGAGCGGCGTGTTCGACCTGGCGATCGTCGGTTCGGGAGCTGGCGCGTTCGCCGCGGCGATCGCGGCGCGGCAACGCGACCTGCGCGTCGTGATGATCGAGCGCGCGACAGTCGGCGGTACGTGTGTGAACGTCGGGTGTATCCCGTCCAAGGCGCTCCTTGCCGCAGCGCAGGGGCGCTGGGACGCGGTCCGCGCGCGGTTTCCCGGCGTCCGCACGACCGCCGGGCCCGTCGATCTGCCCGCGGTGATCGCCGCCAAGGACGAGATCGTCGAATCGCTGCGCCAGGAGAAGTACGTCGACCTCGCCGCCGACTATGGCTTCGAGGTGATCGCGGGTGAGGCGCGTTTCGTCAGCGGCCCGGCACTGGAAGTCGACGGGCGGCGCATCGCTGCCGCCCATTACCTGATCGCCACCGGTGCGGTGCCGCACGTCCCCGACATCCCCGGGCTGCGCGAGTCCGGCTATCTCACCTCGACGACGGCGATGGCCGTCGACCGTCTGCCGGCGTCGCTGTTGGTGGTCGGCGGTGGCTACGTCGCGCTTGAGCAGGCGCAGCTGTTCGCCCACCTCGGCAGCCGCGTCACGGTGC
Organism: Paraconexibacter sp.; assembly: GCA_041603715.1. Lineage (GTDB taxonomy): Bacteria > Actinomycetota > Thermoleophilia > Solirubrobacterales > Solirubrobacteraceae > Paraconexibacter. Next base: position 3,850 of record JBFIDS010000279.1, read on the forward strand.
TCGTGCGGTCGTCGCTGGCCCGGGGTGAAGAGCCGGAGGTGGCAGATGCCGTTCGTGCGGCGTTCCTCGAAGATGGCATCGACGTCGTTGAGGGCGCCGCGCCCTCGGCGGTGCGTCGCGACGGCGACCACGTCGTCGTCACGGCCGGGACACGGGAGTGGCGCGCCGACCAAGTGCTGGTCGCAACCGGGCGCCGTCCGCGCACCGGTGGCCTTGGCCTGGATAGCGTCGGCGTCGAAGTCGGCGCGGCCGGGGAGGTCGTCGTCGGCGCCGACCTGCGGACGAGCAACCCGCGCATCTGGGCCGCCGGTGACGTGACGGGTCACCCGCAGTTCGTCTACGTCGCCGCCCGACACGGCGCGATGGTCGTGGACAACGCGTTCGGTGACGCCGGGCGCACGCTCGACTACACGGCGCTTCCGCGCATCACCTTCACGAGCCCCACGCTCGCCTCCGCCGGGCTGACGGTCGCCCAGGCCCGTGACGCCGGCCATGACGTCGACAGCCGCGCGCTCGATCTCGCCTCGGTACCCCGCGCGATCGTCAGCCGGACCACCCGCGGTCTGGTCAAGCTGGTCGCCGAGCGCGCCAGCGGCCGCATTCTCGGCGTGCACCTGGTCGGGGAGGGGGCGGGCGATGTCATCCTCGCCGGCATCTACGCGATCGACAACCGCATGACCGTCGACCAGATGGCGGCCAGCTGGAACCCCTATCTGACGCTCGGCGAGGCCGTGCACCTCGCAGCGCAGTCGTTCACTCGCGACCCAAGCCGACTCTCGTGCTGCGCGGCATGAGTCGGACCGCACGTTCGTCAGCCGTCACTGAAGCGCACGAGGCCCCACTGTCCCGCGTCAGACTTCTCCGCACACTCGTTAGTGGGGACCCCGGGGGCGACCCGCGGTGGTGATCACGCAGACGACGAAGGGAGAGGCGCATGATGTCGTCATGGAGAACGACGACGAGATCACCTCCGCCGAACTCGACGACGTCCTGGACGACGCCGAGACGCTCATCGGCGATCGTTCCGACGGTGGCACGACGGTCAGGCTGTACGTGACGGTCGACCCCGCGACCCTGCACGAGCTCGAGGCGCGAGCTGCCGCTCAGGGCACAGACCTCACCGTCGTCGCCGCCGATGCGCTCCGAGCCGGCGCCAGAGCCGCCTGACGCTCTATTCGTGGCGGCGGTAGCGCGAGATCTGGGCGGCGCCGGCCGACCAGGCGGTGCGCACGTGCCACACGCCAGAGTCCAGCCGGTCCGGGTTCAGGACAGCGGTGAGTACGCGGCCACCGTGGGTCGGTCCGATCACCAACACCGCCCCCTCAACCAGCGCCCGCGTGCGCCCTCGGTCCGCGCTGATGCTGGCGCACCGGCGGCGGGCGCGGGCA
>JBFIDS010000280.1:0-5236 GCA_041603715.1 Paraconexibacter sp.
GGCCCGCTCGCGCGCCTCGCGCAGGCGCTCCTCGAAGCTCAGCCGGCCCGCGTCGGCGTCGTCGGGCCGGTCGGTGTCCTCCGGGGTCGCCTCGGTCTCGGCGGGGGGTGCCGGCTCCGGCACGTCCCGGGTCGCCCCGGCCTCGGCGGCGGGGGAGGGGTCCGGGACGTCCGGGGCCTTCGGTGCAGGCGGGGCGACGGGCTCCCGGCGCGAGAACGCGGGTTCGACGCGCGGTGGCGCGGCGGCCACGGGCTCGGCCTCGTCGCCCTCCGGCTCCGGGTTCGCGCGGGTGACCGACGTGCGACGAGGACGACGGGCGGGGCGTGTGGCCGCGGTCGCGGTCGAGGGGGCGCCGAGCACGAGCATGCCGCCGCCCGCGATGAGGAGGAGCGCACCGCCGAGCGTCTCGGCGTAGAAGCCCGGGCCGGCGGACGCGGAGGCCTCCGCGTAGAGCTCGCCGACCGGGCCGGTCTGGTCGAGGTCGGGCGCGTCGGCGACGACGGCGATCCCGAGGGCGGCCGCGCCGAGCACCGCGACGGCGAGCATCGCGGGGCGCGAGCCGCGCGCGAGCGCCCCGGCGTGCATCGCCGCGGCGACGAGGGCGATGAGGACGAGCGCGAGGCTGTGGCGGTCGTAGCCCGACAGCGATCGGTCGAGATCGGCGGTGATGTCGGCGTCCTGTGCGACGGCGATCTCGATCACCGGCAGGAAGGTCGCGAGCACGAGCGCGACGACCCCCGCGAGACCGCCGAGCGCGAGCACTGCACGGGCCGCCCTCATCGTCCCCGAGCCGACCCGGGAATCGAGGGGTGATCTGCTATCGTCACGCGTCGCCTCCGGGCTGCTGGCGTTCATCCGCGCCCGCCTGCGGGCGAGCTGCGCCATGACGGAGACCACAGGCACATAGCGCGACGGCCGAGGGACATCCCCACTGCTGTCCGCGCGGGCCCCAGGGGCCCGTTCTTTTTGCCCAGAAGACGATCGAGATACTGACTCATGCCACGCAAATTTCCGCTCGAGAAGACCCGCAACATCGGGATCATGGCGCACATCGACGCCGGTAAGACGACGACCACTGAGCGGATCCTCTACTACACGGGCCGCAGCCACAAGATCGGCGAGGTCCACGACGGCGCCGCGCAGATGGACTGGATGGAGCAGGAGCAGGAGCGCGGCATCACGATCACCTCCGCGGCGACGACGTGCGAGTGGCTCGGCCACCGCATCAACATCATCGACACGCCCGGGCACGTCGACTTCACCGTCGAGGTCGAGCGCTCGCTGCGCGTCCTCGACGGCGCGATCGCGACCTTCGACGCCGCCGCCGGCGTCGAGCCGCAGTCCGAGACGGTCTGGCGCCAGGCCGACAAGTACAACGTCCCGCGCATCGCCTACTGCAACAAGATGGACAAGATGGGCGCGTCGTTCACGATGTCCGTCCAGACGATGGTCGACCGCCTCGGCGCGAACCCCGTCCCGATCCAGCTGCCGATCGGTGCCGAGTCGGACTTCGAGGGCATCATCGACCTCGTGAAGATGAAGGCGATCCTCTACCGGGACGATCTCGGCAAGGAGATCGACGTCACCGACATCCCCGAGGCCTACGCCGACGAGGCTGCGGCCGCTCGCGAGACGATGCTCGACGAGATCTCGAACTACGACGACGAGCTCATGGAACTCGTCCTCGAGGACGCCGAGATCCCCGAGGACCGGATCAAGAGCGCGATCCGCAAGGCGACGCTCGCCATCGCGATCACGCCGATCCTCTGCGGCTCCTCCTTCAAGAACAAGGGCGTCCAGCCGCTCCTCGACGCGGTCATCGACTACCTGCCGAGCCCGCTCGACGTCCCGCCGATGGAGGGCTTCGTCCCCAACCGGGACGGCACCGACGGCGAACCCGCCACGCGCGCATCGAGCGACGAGGAGCCGTTCTCCGCGCTCGCCTTCAAGATCATGGGCGACCCCTTCTTCGGCAAGCTCAGCTACTTCCGCGTCTACTCGGGCACCCTGGACGCCGGGGACAAGGTCCTCAACGTCGGGACCGGCAAGACCGAGCGCATGGGCCGCCTGCTCATGATGCACGCCAACGACCGCGAGGACGTCACCCAGGTCTTCGCGGGCGACATCGTCGCCGGCGTCGGCATCAAGCAGATCGTCACCGGCGACACGCTGTGCTCGCCGGAGAAGCCGATCAAGCTCGAGTCGATGACCTTCCCGGAGCCGGTCATCAAGGTGGCCGTCGAGCCGAAGACGAAGTCCGACCAGGAGAAGATGGGCACCGCCCTCGCCCGCCTCGCCGAGGAGGACCCCACGTTCGTCGTCGCGACGAACGAGGAGACCGGCCAGACGGAGATCTCCGGCATGGGCGAGCTCCACCTCGAGATCCTCGTCGACCGCATGAAGCGGGAGTTCAACGTCGAGGCGAACGTCGGCAAGCCCCAGGTCTCCTACCGCGAGACCATCCGCGGGACGGCCGAGAAGGTCGAGGGCAAGTTCGTCAAGCAGACGGGCGGCTCCGGCCAGTACGGCGTCGTGCAGCTCAACGTCGAGCCGATCCCCGGCGAGGGCTTCGAGTTCGTCTCGAAGATCAAGGGTGGCGCGATCCCGACGGAGTACATCCCGTCGGTCGCCAAGGGCTGCGAGGAGGCCATGAGCAACGGCGTCAAGGCCGGCTACCCGATGGTCGACATCCGCGTGACGCTCGTCGACGGCAAGTACCACGAGACGGACTCCTCGGAGATCGCCTTCAAGATGGCCGGCTCGATCGGCTTCAAGGAGGCGTGCCGCCGCGCCAAGCCGGTGCTGCTCGAGCCGATCTTCAAGGTCGAGGTCGTGACCCCCGAGGAGTATCTCGGCACGGTCATCGGCGACCTTTCCAGCCGTCGTGGCCGCGTCGAGGGGCAGGAGTCCCGCGGCAATGCCCTTGCGGTCACGGCCTTCGTGCCGCTGTCCGAGATGTTCGGGTACGTCACCGACCTGCGTTCCAACACGCAGGGACGCGCGTCCTCGACGATGCAGTTCGAGAAGTACGAGGAGGTTCCGCCCAACCTCGCCGAGAAGATCGCCGAGGACCGGACCGGAACGCCGAGTCCCGCCTGACCCGACCTGGGGCAGGCGTCAAGCAGGGGTCCGACCGGACCGCACGCACAGCAGTCTTTGAGATAGCTTTCACTGGTTCGCTGCACGTCGGCGGGCCCACCGAAGCAGAGATTCCACGAGGAGCGAACGACAGATGGCGAAGGAGAAGTTCGAGCGCGACAAGCCGCACGTCAACGTCGGCACGATCGGTCATATCGACCACGGCAAGACGACGCTGACCGCAGCGATCACCACGGTGCTCGCCGAGAAGATGGGCGGCGAAGCCAAGTCGTTCGCCGAGATCGACAACGCTCCGGAGGAGAAGGAGCGCGGGATCACGATTGCGACGTCGCACGTCGAGTACCAGACGGACAACCGTCACTACGCGCACGTCGACTGCCCCGGGCACGCCGACTACGTGAAGAACATGATCACCGGCGCGGCGCAGATGGACGGGGCGATCCTGGTCGTCTCCGCCGCTGACGGTCCGATGCCCCAGACGCGTGAGCACATCCTGCTCGCCCGTCAGGTCGGCGTCCCCTACATCGTCGTCTTCCTCAACAAGGCGGACATGGTCGACGACGAGGAGCTCCTCGAGCTCGTCGAGGTCGAGGTCCGTGACCTCCTGTCCGAGTACGACTTCCCGGGCGACGACGTCCCGTTCGTCATCGGCTCGGCGCTGAAGGCGCTCGAGGGCGACGACGAGTACAAGGCGAAGATCATCGAGCTCGCGGACGCGCTGGACTCCTACATCCCGGAGCCCGAGCGCGACCTCGACAAGCCCTTCCTCATGCCGGTCGAGGATGTCTTCTCGATCACGGGGCGCGGCACCGTCGCGACGGGTCGTATCGAGCAGGGCATCGTCAAGACCGGTGACACGGTCGAGATCGTCGGCATCAAGGACACGACGAACACCGTCGTGACCGGTGTCGAGATGTTCCGCAAGATCCTCGACGAGGGACGCGCCGGCGAGAACGTCGGCTGCCTCCTTCGTGGCACCAAGCGCGAGGAGATCGAGCGCGGGCAGGTCCTCTGCAAGCCGGGCTCGATCAACCCGCACACGAAGTTCAAGGCCGAGGTCTACATCCTCAAGAAGGAGGAGGGCGGGCGTCACACCCCGTTCTTCACCGGCTACCGGCCGCAGTTCTACTTCCGCACCACCGACGTGACCGGTGTCGCGAACCTCCCCGAGGGGACCGAGATGGTCATGCCGGGCGACAACGTCCAGATGGAGATCGAGCTGATCCAGCCGATCGCCATGGACCCGGGCCTGCGCTTCGCGATTCGCGAGGGCGGCCGGACCGTCGGGTCGGGCGTCGTGACGGACATCATCGCCTAGGACCGCTTCATCGTGCCGGGGGTCTCGCCCCCGGCACGCGCAGGACCCCCACCCGACGAAGGGCGCGGGCATCGACGAAGGACCCGGTCACCTGCTCCGGTGGTGAGCCGGCAGAGCAACGCGAGAAGGACCTGGGCGGAACCCGGTCGGCAACGGGATCCGCCCTCAGCGCGCAAGCGCTCAACACGAAGACATACACCGGACGTCAGACGGAATCCGAGCAGGAACCGAGAACTTCATGGCCACCGCCACGCAAAACAAGATCCGCATCCGCCTCAAGGCCTACGACCACCGGGCCATCGAGACGGCGGCGAAGGAGATCGTCGAGACGGCGACGCGCACGGGCGCGAGCGTCTCCGGTCCCGTCCCCCTTCCCACCGAGAAGAACATCTACTGCGTGATCCGCTCGCCCTTCAAGGACAAGGACTCGCGGGAGCACTTCGAGATCCGGACCCACAAGCGGCTGATCGACATCCATCAGCCGACGCCGAAGACGGTCGACTCGCTCCAGCGGCTCGACCATCTCCCGGCGGGCGTCGACATCGAGATCAAGCTCGTCGCCTAGTCATGCCCGCGATTCTCGCCAAGAAGCTCGGGATGACCCAGGTCTTCCTGGAGGACGGCCGCGTCGAGCGGGTCACCGTCCTCGAGGCCGGACCCTGCCCGGTCACCGGCATCCGCACCTTCGATCGCGACGGCTACGAGGCCGTCCAGCTCGCGTTCGGCGCGACGAAGGAGAAGCACCTCTCCAAGCCCGAGCTCGGGCACCTCAAGAAGGCCGGCACCGGCCCGCACCGTCACCTCGTGGAGTTCCGCGAC
>JBFIDS010000281.1:0-5232 GCA_041603715.1 Paraconexibacter sp.
AACGCGCCCGGGACTCTACCGCGCGCACCCGTCTGGCACAGTTCTGCGCGTGGTGGCCCGGACGCTCACCGATGCGCGCACCGCGGTCGCCTTCCTCACCCGCATCCCGGTCGGGACGAGCGCGCCGCTCGACGCCTCCTCGATGACCCGTGCGGCGGCGTGGTTTCCCGTCGTCGGCCTGCTCGTCGGCGGGGTTCTCGGCGGGGTGCGCCTGCTCGCCGACCTCGGGCTCGACCCGGCTCCTGCGACTCTGCTCGCTCTCCTCGCCGCGATCCTCATCACCGGGGCCTTCCACGAGGACGGCCTCGCCGATGTCGCCGACGCCTACGGCGCGCACGTGTCGAAGGAGCGCAAGCTCGAGATCCTCAAGGACTCCCGCGTGGGGACCTACGGGGCGCTCGCCGTCGCGTTCATGGTGCTCCTCCCCTTCTCGGTCCTGGTCACGCTCGACGGCGACGACGTCCTCCGCGCGGCACTCGTCGCGCACGTGCTCGGCCGCTGGTCGACGTTGCCGCAGTCGGCCGTCTGGCCGTCGGCGCGACCGCAGGGGTCGGGAGCGCTCGTACGCACCGGACCGGTCGGCCTCGCCGTCGGCTCGGCCTTCGCCGTCGCCGTGGCTGTCGCGGTGGCCGGCCCCGGCCCCGGCGCGCTCGCCGTCGCGGTGGCCGTGCTTCTCACCGCCGGGCTGGGCGCGACGTTGAGCCGCGCGTTCGGCGGGCTGACCGGCGACTCCTTCGGTGCCGTGAACAAGGTCGTCGAGCTCGCCACCTACGCGGTGCTCGCCGCCGCCTGGACCTGACCGTCGAGGGCGGTCACGCCCGCGTCGGCGACTCCTCACGCACCCGGACTCGGGATCTCGCCGGTCTCGAGCATCGCCTCCAGCCCCTCCTCGTCGGTCACGGGGACACCGAGCCGCTGTGCTTTCTCGAGCTTCGACCCCGCCGCCTCGCCGGCGACGACGACATCGGTCCTCTTCGAGACCGACGAGGTCACCCGGCCGCCCGCGGCCATGACCCGCGCGGTCGCCTCCTCCCGGGTCAGTGAGGGCAGGCTCCCCGTGAGGACGACCGTGCGGCCGTCGAGGACGCCCTCGCCCGGCGGCGGGCCCTCCTCCTCGAGACGGACCCCGATGCTGCGCAGATCCTCGATCAGCGCCCGCATGTCCTCGTCGGTGAGCTGGTCGTGGATGAGCTGAGCGACGATCGGGCCGATCCCGGGGGTCTCGGCGATCTCCTCGGCCGAGGCACCGAGGAGCGCGTCGGCCGTCCGGAAGCGCTGCGCGAGCGCGCGGCCCGTGACCTCCCCGACCCCCTCGATACCGAGCGCGAACAGCACCCGGGCGAAGGGCCGTTCCTTCGCCGCCTCGAACGAGGCGACGACACGGCCCGCGCTCGTCTCCCCGAAGCCGTCGAGCCCGGCGATGCGCTCGGCGGTGAGGCGGAAGAAGTCGCCGGCGGTCCTCACGAGCCCCTTCTCCATGAAGAGCGCGACCTGCTTCTCCCCCACCCCGTCGACGTCCATCGCGCCGCGGCTGACGAAGTGCTTGAGCAGCTGCCACTGCCGGGCCGGGCACACCCGGTTCGGGCACTTCGTGAAGACCGCGTCGTCGGGCTTCACCGTCGGCGTGCCGCACGACGGGCAGACCTTCGGCGGCCGCGGCGGTGGCGAGCGGTCGGGACGCTCGACCGCGTGGGGCGCGGGCGAGACGACCTGCGGGATGACGTCGCCCGCGCGCAGCACGACGACCTCGTCCCCGGGCCGCACGTCCTTGCGCGCGAGGTCCTCCTCGTTGTGCAGGGTCGCGAGCTTCACCGTCACCCCGCCGACGTGGACGGGCTCGAGGACCGCGAACGGGTGGAGGTCCCCGAACTTCCCGACGTTCCACATGATCCCGGTGAGCGTCGTGACCGCGGTGGTCGGCGGGAACTTCCAGGCGATCGCCCAGCGCGGGTCGCGCCCGACGACGCCGAGGCGTCGCTGCAGCTCGTGGTCGTCGACCTTCACGACGACCCCGTCGATCTCGAAGTCGAGCGTGCCCCGCCGCGTCTGCCAGTCCTCGCACTGCGCGACGACGGCGTCCTCGTCGTCGAGCGCGACGATGTCGTCGTTGACGGGGAAGCCCCGCTCACGGAGCCAGTCGAGCGCCTCGGAGTGACCGACGAAGGTGATCCCATCGGTCGCCCCGATGCCGTAGGCCCACATCGACAGGGGCCGCTCGGCGGCGAGCCTCGGATCGAGCTGCCGGATCGTCCCGGCCGCGCTGTTGCGCGGGTTCATGAACGTCGAGAGGCCCTGCTCCGCGCGGCGCTCGTTGAGCGCCTGGAAGTCGGAGACCGACATGTAGATCTCGCCGCGCACCTCGACGAGCGCCGGGGCGTCGTCGATCCTCAGGGGGATCTGCCCGATCGTGCGGAGGTTGTGGGTGACGTCCTCCCCCACCTCCCCGTTGCCGCGCGTCGCTCCGCGCTCGAGGACACCGTCGCGGTAGAGCAGGGAGATCGCGAGCCCGTCGACCTTCGGCTCGCAGACGTAGCGGAAGGACGGATCCTCGATGCCCTCACGGGCGAGGTGGTTGCGCATTCGGGCGACCCAGGCCCGCAGCTCCTCGGCGTTGCGCGCGTTGGCGAGCGACAGCATCGGCTGCAGATGCGTGACCTTCTCGAGCTTCGAGATCGGCTCCCCGCCGACGCGCTGCGTGGGCGAGTCGGCGGCGACGAGCGCGGGGTGTGCGTCCTCGATCGACTTCAGCTCGTCGTAGAGCGCGTCGTAGGCGTCGTCGCCGATCTCAGGATCGTCGAGGACGTAGTAGCGGTGCCCGTGGTGGGCGAGGAGCGCGCGGAGCTCCTCGGCGCGGGCCGCGGCGGCGTCCGCGTCGGCGGGGACGTCCCCGTCGAAGGCGCCCGTGCTCACTCCACCTCCCGAGCGGCCGGCGCGAGGAGCCGGGAGAGGTCGGCCATCGAGAGGTCGCCGATGCCGTCGTGCTGGGTGAGGTCGAGGTGGATCGGCGTGACCGAGATCCGGCCCGCGTCGACCGCCGCGAGGTCGGTCCCGGGCTCGTCGTGGAAGCCCGGGTCGTCGCCGTAGATCCAGTACTTGCGCTTGCGCCCGCCCTCCTCGGGGGACTCCTCGGTGAGCTCGTCGCGGTAGATGCGCTTGCCGAGCCGCGCGATCTCGACGCCCTTGGGGTTCCCGGCCGGCACGTTGACGTTGAGGAGGGTCGCCGGCGGGAGGGGCAGCTCCGCGAGCTCGGCGACGAGCCGCGCGGTGAACGCGGCCGCCGTCGCGAACCCGAACTGGTCGCCGAGGCGGAAGTCCATCTCGCGTGCGTCGCTCTGCTGGGAGACGGCGATGGCGGGCAGGCCGAGGACGAGGCCCTCCATCGCCGCGGCGACCGTCCCCGAGTACGTGATGTCGTCCCCGAGATTGGAGCCGTGGTTGATGCCGCTCACGACGACGTCGGCCTCGAAGCCCTCGACGAGGCCGAGCGACGCGAGGCGCACGCAGTCGACGGGCGTCCCGTCGGTCGCGAAGCCGTACGTCCCGTCCTCGAAGTCGATGCGCTCGACGACGAGCGGACGGCGGATCGTGATGCCCCGGCCGATCGCGCTGCGGTTCCCGTCGGGCGCGATCGTGACGAGCTCGACACCGGGCAGCGCGACGAGCGCGCGCCTCAGCGTCCGCAGGCCTTCCGCGTCGATGCCGTCGTCGTTGGTGAGGAGCACCCGCATGAAGGAGGAACGCTAGCGGGCGGCGCGGCCCCGGGAGTGCGTCCCCCTCGCGCCCCGAGCAGCGCTCAGCCGAGGCCCGGCGGGTACGCGATGCGCTCGAGCGTGAGTCCGTGGGGCGGGGCGGTGACGCCGGCGCGCTCGCGGGGCGCACCGTCGAGGAGCCCGGCGAAGTCCTCGAGCGCGCGCCGACCTCGCGCCACCTCGAGCATCGTGCCCACGAGAACCCGGTTCATGTTGCGCATGAACGCCTCGGCCGTGATCGTGAACTCGAGGTGCCGCCCGTGGTCCTCCCACGCCGCGGCGAGCACCCGGCGGCGGAAGTGCACGTGCTCGGTCTCGGTCGGCGTGAACGCGGTGAAATCGTGGATCCCGGGGAGCATGGCGGCGCAGCGGTGCAGCAGGTCGCGGTCGAGGTGGGCGTAGAGGTGCAGGGCGGTGCGCGCGGTGAAGGGCGACCGCTGCCGCCGCGTGTCGATCCGGTAGCGGTAGGAGCGCGAAACAGCGTCCCGTCGCGCGTCGAAGCCGTCCGGGGCGTCCTCGCAGGCGACGACGGCCACGTCGGAGGGCAGCAGGGCGTTGAGCGAGCGCACGAGCACCGGCTCGCCGGCGTAGGAGGCGACCTGCCCGATCGCGTGGACGCCGCTGTCCGTCCTCCCGCCGCAGGTAAGGGCGGGCGCGCCGCGGCCGACGATCGCGAGGACGCGCTCGATCTCCCCCTGGACGGTCCGCAGCCCGGGCTGCTTGGCCCAGCCCGCGAAGCGCGTCCCGTCGTACTCGATGAGGAGGCGCGTCGTGGCCATCGCGGCGCGAGTCTACGAACCGGCCGCCGCGGGACGTCAGCTGCCCGTCCCCGCAGGGGGCGTCAGGCGCGGTCGAGGGCCGCCGCGTAGACGGCGCGCCACTCCTCGCTGAAGAGCGCGAGCATCACGTGCTCGACGACCGCGTGCGCGGCGAGCGCCTCGCGCAGCGTCGTCACCGCGACCGCGGCGGCGAGCTCGACGGGGTAGCCGTAGACCCCGGTGGAGATCGCGGGAAAGGCGACGCTCCGCGCCCCGAGCCCGGCCGCGACCTCGATCGACCTACGGTGGGCGGCCGCGAGCAGGTCGGCCTCCCCCATCGTGCCGCCCGACCAGACCGGCCCGACGGTGTGGATCACCCAGCGCGCCGGCAGCTCGTACGCACCGGTCGCCTTCGCATCGCCGGTCGCGCACCCTCCGAGCCCCCGGCACTCCTCCCGGAGGCCGGGCCCGGCGGCACGATGGATGGCCCCGTCCACCCCGCTCCCGCCGAGCAGCGACGAGTTCGCGGCGTTGACGACCGCATCCACCTCGACGGTGGTGATGTCCGCGACGACGGCCTCGATCACGGCGTTCGCCATCCGAGAATGGTGCCACTCCGAACCCGCCGGAGCGCCGCAAGGGTTCAGCTGCGGATGAGCCCTGACGGCGGACCGTCGGCGCTGCGACCCGCGCTCGCGTCCGTTCCCTGAGCGGCATCCGACAGG
>JBFIDS010000282.1:0-5219 GCA_041603715.1 Paraconexibacter sp.
CGATCGTCTTGACCGTGGCCTCGACGCCGTCGGCGATCTCGACGACGACCTGGTAGGTCCCGACGGCCTTGATCGCCTCGTCGAGGCGGACCTTGCGCTTGTCGACCGTGAGGCCGCGGGCCTCCTGGATCGCGTCGGCGATGTCCTGGTTCGTCACGGAGCCGAACAGGCGGCCGTCCTCGCCGGCCTGCTGGGTGATCGTGAGCACCGTGCGACCGAGGAGGGCAGCCTGGTCGGTCGCCGCGCTGCGCGCGGCCTGGCGGGCGGTCTCGTCGGCCTGCGCCTTGCGCTCGGCCGCGACGATCGCCGACTTCGTCGCGGGGGCGGCGAGGTTGCGGGGCAGCAGGAAGTTGCGCAGGTAGCCCTTGGAGACGGTGACGACGGTCCCCTTCTCGCCGAGCGTGTCGACGTCCTGCAGCAGGATCGCCTCGGGCATCGCCTAGCGCTCCCGGTCGCGATCGCCGCGGCCGCCGCGCTCGCGGGCGTCGGTGGCGTTCTCGTTCACGTAGGGCAGCAGGGCGAGCTCACGAGCGCGCTTCACCGCGGACGCGATCTGGCTCTGGTGACGACGGCACGCGCCGGTGATGCGCCGGCTGCGGATCTTGCCGCGCTCGGAGACGAACTTGCGCAGCATCGGCAGGTCGCGATAGTCGACCCGGTCGATCTTCTCCTTGCAGTGCAGGCACGGCTTGCGACGGCCGGTGCCGGGTCCGCCCTTCTTGTCGCGGCGGCGACCTGCCGTCTTCCCGCTGTTGCGCTGCTTGGCCAAAACGAAGTCCTCGTGAGTGTGGTGTGACGGGCGCGCGCCGACGCGTGCGGCAGGCGCAGGGCTGCGGATTGTGACACGTCGTGCCCGCCGACGGTGCGCGGTAGCAGGCCGTGCGGTCGGAAACGACGGAGGGCCCGCGTCGACGCGGGCCCTCGAGACGATGAGAAGGAGACCGCCGGGGCGGCCGCCGGATCAGAACGGGATGTCGTCGTCCCCGGACGGGGCGGAGCCGGTTCCGCCGCCGACGGGAGCCGGAGCGGAGGGCGCGAAGTCGGAGGTGTCGGCGGGGATGTCGGAGGACGGGGTGAAGCTCGAGCTCTGCTGGCCGCCGCCGTAGCCGCCGCCCTCGCCGCGCTCGCCGCCACCGCCGAGGAACTGGACCGTGTCGGCGATGATCTCGACCGCCTGGCGCTTGTTCCCCTGCTGGTCCTCCCACTGGCGCCACTCGAGGCGTCCGTCGATGGCGACGGGGCGGCCCTTGGAGAGGTACTTCGCGCAGTTCTCGCCCTGTGCGCCCCAGACCGTGACGTCGAAGTAGTTGGGCTTGTCCTCCCACTCGTTCGTCTGGTTGTTCTTGCGGCGCGTGTTGCTCGCGATGCGGAGCTTGCAGACCGCGGTCCCGCTGGGCAGCGCGCGCAGCTCGGGATCGAAGGTGAGGTTGCCGGTCAGGACGACGCGGTTGATGTTCGACGCGGCCATTCCGCGGTGCTCCTTTCGGGGGCGAGCGATCTCTCTGAGTCTCGGTCGAGCATAGAGAGGGGCTCGGAGGTGGTCGGTGGAGTTCCCGCTCGTTGCGGTCTTTCGTGACGGAGTCGCGGGGACGACGTCGTCTCTGACACGCCCCGGACGCGGATCGGGCCCGCAGTGCGGGCCCGACGGGAACGGCGGTGTGTCGCGGCGCGGCTCAGAGGGCCTGGGGCTGCGACTCGGGCACGGCTTCCTCGCGCGGCTCGGACTTGAGGTCCGGGACGGAGGTCGGGGTACCCGGGGCGAGGCGGATGATCCGGTAGCGCAGCACGCCGTCCGTGATCGGAAGGACGCGGTCGAGCTCCTCGAGCAGGGCGCGCGGGCCCTTGAACTGCACGAGGTGGTACTCCGCCTCCGTCTTCTTGTGGACCTCGTAGGTCGTCGGGCGCGAGCCCCACTCGTGGTGTCCCACGAGGCTCCCGTGCTGCTCGATGAGCGCCTTGGCGTCGGAGACGATCTTCGTCCTGCGATCGGCGTCGGCGGCCGTGTCGAGGAGGAGCGTGAGGTCGTAGGTCGGGGGAGGAAGAGCCATTCGACCCCGAACGGTAGCAGCGGCCCTCGCGACGGCGCGTTGCGCCCGGAGGGGGGAGAGATCGCCGTCCCACGGCCTCAGGGGGGGCATGGAACCCGATCACGATCCCGTCCCTCTCCACGCTCGCATCCGCTGGACGACGGTGGGACCCGTCCTCGCGCTCGTCGCCGCGACCGCGCTCGTCGTCCTGTGGCCGCGGCTCGCGCCCGAGCCTCCCGCGCTGCCTGCGCACGCGCCGCGGCCCGTGACCGGTGAGGTCCCCGCGCCGGGCGCCGCTCCCGCGACGACCTCGGCCGAGGGGGCCCCGCTCGCCACCGCGCCCCCCGCCCGCCCGGCGCCCGATGCGGCCGGGCGCGCCGCCGCCGCGCCCGCTGCGGTGCCCGTCGAGGCCGAGGCGAGCGACGTCGTCCCCGTCGCCCCCGCCGACGTGCCCGGAGCCGCGGACGAGGACCGGGCCGCGGGCGAGGTCGGCTCGGGCGGGCACGCGGGCTCGCACCCGGGTGGAGGCTCGCGCGGGGACGCGGGGTCACGACGGGCGTCGCCCGCCCGTCCCGCCCGAGGCCGCCACCGCGACCGCGGTCGTGCCCCGGGCTCGCGGGCCGTCCGGCCCTCCCCGGCACCCGCGCCGCCTCCTGGGGGCGCGCGGCCCGCACCACCCGCGCCGCCGCCTCCTCCCCCGGCACCGGCACCGGGGGAGTTCTTCCCGTAGGCGCCGCCTACGGCTGGGGGACGGCTCCGGCCTTCGCCTTGATGTCCGCGAGCTGCTCGTCGATCCAGTCGCCCGGATCGCGCGCGGTCACCGTCGCCTGGAGGCCCGCCATCCGCGCCTCGCGCTGATCACGCGGCATCGTGAGCGCGGCGTGGATCGCGTCGGCGAGCTCCTGGATGTCGAACGGGTTGACGCTCAGGGCGTCGTCCCCGAGCTCCTCGTGGGCGCCGGTGTTCTCCGACAGGATCGAGACGCCGGCACGCTCGTTGACGAGCGGCCCCTCCTTGGCGACGAGGTTCATCCCGTCGAACATCGCGTTGACGATGAGGACGTCGTAGTGCTTGTAGGCCGCGACGGCCTCCTCGAGGTCGTCGCGGAGCTTGAGCTGGATCGGCATCCAGTCCGGGGTGCCGTGCCGGTGGTTGACGACCGCGACGAGCGCCTCGATCCGCTCGAGGTACTCCGCGTACTCCGGCACGTCGGTCCGCGACGGCATGAGCTGGGCGACGAACGTCACGCGCTCGCGGAACTCCGGGTGCTGCTCGAGGAAGAGGTCGAACCCGCTGAACCCGCGCAGCACGTTCTTCGACAGGTCGGCGCGGTCGACCCGCAGGATGAGGTGGTCGCGGCGCCGGCGCAGGAGCTCGCCCTCGAATTCGGCGGTGCGGGGCGAGGCGGCGACGGCACGCGTCGCGCGGGCGTCGATCGGCAGCGGGTAGTTGCGGACCCACACCTCGCGGTCCTCGAGGCGCACGACGCCCCCGTCGTGATCGACCTCCAGGCCGAAGAGGTCCTCGCAGCACTGCAGGAAGTTGCGCCGGTAGGAGCGGGTGTGAAAGCCGATGATGTCGTTGGCGAGGATGCCCCGGAAGATCTCCTCGCGGATGCGGTTGGGGAGGACCTTCCACGCGTCGGACTGCGTCCAGGGGATGTGCACGAAGTGGTGCAGGAACACGTCCGGTCGCTGTGCGCGCACGATCGCGGGGAGGAGATAGAGGTGGTAGTCGTGGACCATCACGACGGGCGCCTCGCGGCCGTCGATCTCCTCGAGCACCGCGCGGGCGATGTCCTCGTTGACGGCGCGGTAGCCGTGGTCGAAGGCGTCGATCTCGTGGCGACGGATGTCCGGCGCGTTGCTGAGGTCCCACAGGTAGTGCTGGATGAACCACAGCATCGGGTTGGAGACGATGTTGTAGTAGCCGTCGTAGGCCTCCGGGTCCGAGACGACGAAGCGCACCTCGAACTCGCCGTCCTGCGGTCCCGGGACGGCGAACGACTTCCCGCCGGCCTCCTGCGCCTTGAGCTCGTCGCCGGCGCTGAGGGCCGAGGCGATCCACACGGCGTGGCGGTGCGACGCGAGGCCCTGGAGCGCCGTGACGAGCCCGCCCCCGCCGCGCGTCGCGCCCCCTTCCTCGTCGAACGTCACGGGACCGCGGTTCGAGACGAGGACGAGTTGGGCGGGATCGGAGGACATGCCCAGAAAGGTATCGAGCGCGACCGCCCGGCCGGGCGGCATCGCGCGCCTGCGCCGCGACGGTGCCGCGGCCCCGCCCGATCAGCCGCGGGGAAGGTTGGTCGGCCGGTTTCCGAGGGTCACGGTGACGTCGCGCTTCTCGCCGTCGCGGTAGATCGTGAGGGTGACGCGCTCGCCCGGATCGCGGTCGAGGAGGAGGACGCCGAGGTCGGCCTCCTGCTCGACGTCCTTCCCGTCGACGGCGACGATCAGGTCCCCGCCGGGACGGTAGGGACGCGCCTGGAAGGTCTGCTCACGGGTGCCCGCCTCGATCCCCGCCCGCGCGGCCGGGCCCCCGGACGTGACCTCCTGCACCCAGGCGCCCGTGTCGACCGGGAGGTCGAAGCGCTCGGAGAGCTGGGGATAGACCGCGGAGGTCGACACGCCGAGGAAGGCGTAGCGGACCCGGCCGTTCTCCCTGAGCTGCCCGATGGACCGCTCGACCGTGTCGACGGGGACCGCGAACCCGACACCCGAGCCGGCGCCGCTGTCGGTGCGGATCTGCGAGTTGATGCCGAGCACCTCTCCGGCCGCGTTGAGGAGCGGTCCGCCCGAGTTCCCGCTGTTGATCGCGGCGTCCGTCTGGATCGCACCCGAGGTCTGGAAGCCGGTGAGCGAGGCGATCGACCGGTTGAGCGCGCTCACGACGCCCACGCTCAGCGACTGCTCCTCGCCGAACGGGGATCCGATCGCCGCGACCGGCTCACCGACCGTGACGTCCTCCGACGAGCCGAGGGGCAGCGGACGGAGCTCGACGTCGTCGGGATCGATCTTCAGGAGGGCGACGTCGCTGAACGGGTCGAAGCCGACGATCTCCGCCGGGACCTGGTTGCCGTCCTTGAAGCGGACGAACACGCCGCCCGCCTTGCGGATCGACCCGCCCTCGCCGCTCGTGACGACGTGGGCGTTCGTCGCGATCTCCCCCTGTTCGGAGACCACGAACCCGGAG
>JBFIDS010000283.1:0-5207 GCA_041603715.1 Paraconexibacter sp.
ACCGCGCCGCCGACGACCGCCCGTGCCGCGCCGCGGGCCGCTGGGGCGGGCGCGCTCGCCGGCGCGACAGCTTCCGCGGCACCGTCCGCGGCGGGCGGCGGCGCGGCCACGTCCGACGCCGGGACCGTCGCTGTCGATGTCCTGCGCACGACGTCGACCCGACGTCTCGTGCGCGTCGATCTCCCGGTGGCCGACCAGTCTCTCGCCGCGGTCGGCCGGACGGTCGAGGTCGAGCTGCCGGACGGCGCGCTCGTCCCGGGCCGCATCGCCCGCGTCGGGTCGGTCGCGACCGAGCCCGGCCCGCAGGACCAGGCGGACGGCGGCGGCGGGGAGACGACGATCGAGATGACCGTCCGTCTCACGGAGGGCGCCGGTGGAGGGCTCGATGAGGCACCCGTCTCGGTGTCGCTCGCCCGGGAGAAGCGCAGCGACGTGCTCGTCGTGCCGGTCACCGCGCTCGTCGCGCGCACCGGCGGGGGATACGCCGTCGAGCGGGTCGGACGCGGCGGCGTCCGCGAGCTCGTCGGGGTCGAGGTCGGCCTCGTGGCAGACGGCGAGGTCGAGATCCTCCGCGGCGTCCGCGAGGGCGAGCGCGTCGGAGTACCGCAGTGAGCGTCCTCGAGCTGCGCGACGTCCACAAGACCTACCCGGGCGACGTCCGCGCGCTCGACGGCGTGACCCTGCGGATCGCGGCGGGGGAGCTGCTCGCGATCGTCGGGCCGTCGGGCTCGGGCAAGACCACGCTGCTGCAGGTCATGGGCACGCTCGACCGACCGACCTCCGGGACGGTCCTCCTCGCCGGCCGCGATGTCGCCCGGACGACCGACGACCAGCTCAGCGCGCTGCGGGCGCGCCACCTCGGGTTCGTCTTCCAGCAGTTCTTCCTCCTCGACGGCACCACGGCGCTCGACAACGTCGCCGACGGGCTGCTCTACACCGGCACGCCGCTCGGGGAGCGCCGGGCGCGGGCGCGTGAGGCGCTCGACCGGGTGGGACTCGCCCACCGGCTCACCCATCTCCCCAACGAGCTGTCGGGCGGGGAGCGGCAGCGGGTCGCCGTCGCGCGCGCGATCGTCGGCCGGCCCGCACTCGTCCTCGCGGACGAGCCGACGGGCAACCTCGACTCGGCGCGCAGCGCGGAGATCGTCGCGCTCCTGCGTGAGCTCCACGCCGACGGCACGACGATCGCGGTCATCACCCATGACCGCGAGATCGCCCAGGACCTCCCGCGCCGTGTGGCGATGCGCGACGGACGGATCGTCTCGTGACCACGACGACCTCGCCGGTCCCGGCCGACGTCGCGGCGCCACCGGACGACGAGCCTCGCAGCCGCCTCCTCCCGGCCGATCTCCTTCGCGTCGGGTCGGTCGGCCTGCGCACGCGCCGGCTGCGCGCGGCGCTGTCCGCGGTCGGCATCGCGATCGGCATCGCGTCGATGGTCGCGGTCCTCGGGATCTCGGAGTCGAGCAAGGCCGACCTCCTCGCCCAGCTCGACCGGCTCGGCACGAACCTCCTCACCGTGGCGCCCGGCGAGAGCTTCTTCGGTGAGGCGGCGACGCTCCCCGAGACGGCGGCCCTCTCGACCCGCGGACTCCCGGGCGTGGGACGAGCGACGTCCGTGTCGGTCGTCGAAGGGGCGACCGTGCGGCGCAGCGCCCTCGTGCCGGAGGCGGAGACCAACGGGATCAGCGTCCTCGCGGCGGACCCGGGGCTGCTGGAGACCCTCGGGGGGTCGCTCGCGTCCGGCCGTGAGATCGACTCGGGGACGGGCACGCTCCCGGTGGTCGTGCTCGGCGCCGTGACCGCGCAGCGGCTCGGGATCGATCGGACCGACGGTGCGGTTCAGGTCGTCGTGGGTGACCTGCCGCTCACCGTCGTCGGCGTGCTCGACACCATGCCCCTCGCCCCGGATCTCGACCGGGCCGCGTTCGTCGGCCGGCCGTTCGCGCAGGAGCGGCTCGGGGCCTCGGCCAGCCCGTCGTCGGTGTACGTCCGCGCCGACGACGCTCGCGTGAACGAGGTGCGGGATCTCCTCGGAGCACAGGTGAATCCGCGGGCACCGGAGGAGGTCGGCGTGAGCCGGCCCTCCGACGCGCTCGAGGCGAAAGTCGCCGCACAGGGAGCGTTCACCGCGCTCTTCCTCGGCCTCGGCGCTGTCGCCCTGCTCGTCGGAGGCGTCGGGATCGCGAACGTCATGGTCATCTCCGTGCTCGAGCGCCGGTCGGAGATCGGCCTGCGCCGGGCCCTCGGCGCGACCCGGCGCCACGTCACCGTGCAGTTCCTCACCGAGTCGCTCCTCCTCGCGGTCATCGGCGGCGTCGTCGGCGCGCTGCTCGGCGCTCTGGTCACCGCGGGCTACGCGATCTCCCAGGGGTGGGAGGTCGTCGTGCCGGCCGTCGCGCTCGGCGGCGGCGTCACCGCTGCGCTGGCGATCGGAGCGATCGCCGGGCTCTATCCGGCGCGTCGGGCCGCGCGCCTCTCCCCGACCGAGGCGCTGCGCACGTGACGGACGCCACGCGGGTCGGACGCCGTCAGGCCTCGATCAGCCCGCGCCGGATCGCGTAGCGGACGAGCTCGACCCGGTCGCGCATCCCGAGCTTGCGCAGGAGGTTGCCGCGATGGGACTCGACCGTCTTCTCCGAGAGGTGGAGGATCTCGCCGATCTCGCGGTTCGTGTGGGCCTCCGCGATGAGCTTGAGCACCTCCTGCTCCCGGGGGGTGAGCGGCTCCGAGGGTCCCGAGTCGGGGTCGGCGATCCACTCGCGGACGAGCCGGCGCTGCGCCGCGCCGGTGAGGAACGGCTCGCCCGCCATGACCGAGCGCACGGCCTCGACGAGGGACTGGTCGGCCTCGGTCTTGAGCACGTATCCGCCGGCGCCGGCCTTGAGCGCCTCGAACAGGTAGCGCTCGTCGTCGTGCATGGAGAGCACGAGGACGTGCGTCTCGGGGGACTGCGACTTGATCTCGCGCGTCGCCTGGAGGCCGGTGAGCTTCGGCATCGCGACGTCGAGGATGCACAGGTCCGGCCGGTGGCGCAGGGCCTCGCTCACCGCCTCGGCGCCGTCGGCGGCCTCCGCGACCACCTCCATGTCGGGCTGGCGATCGAGCAGCAGTCGAAGGCCGCCGCGGACGACGCCGTGATCGTCGGCGATGAGGAGCTTCATGTGATGACCTCGGGACGGGGGAGGAGAGCGAGAACGGAGGACGGGACGGACGCTTCCGGGACGGTCTGCGGTGTGACGGCCGCCGGGCGCACGCCGAGGTGGAGGTCGACGGTCGTCCCGGCGCCGGGACGCGAGCGGACCTCGACGGCACCACCGACGAGCCGGGCGCGTTCGCGCATCCCCGGCAGACCGAGGCCGGACTCCGACCTGGTGCGGCGCAGCGAGAACCCGCGGCCGTCGTCGATGACGGACACGACGATGCGCTCGCCGCCCGAGCGGCGCGCCGCGACGGTGACCTGCCGTGCGTCGGCGTGCCGGGCAGCGTTCGACAGGCTCTCCTGGACGATGCGGTAGACGACGAGCTGCTCGTCCGGTCCGAGGCTCGCGAGATCGGCGTCCGCCGCGACCTGCAGGCGGGCCCGGGCCCCGGAGGGGGCGCGGAACCCGTCCGCAAGCCCGTGGAGCGCCTCGAGCAGGCCGTGATCGTCGAGGGCCGTCGGCCGCAGCTCGCGGGCGAGCCGCAGAAGCTCCTGCATCGCGTCGGCCGCGAGCGCCTTCGTCTCCTTCAGCTCGGCGGCGAGCCGGCCCGTCGCGTCGTGGCTGGCCGCCTCGAGACGCAGGAGCAGCCCAGTGAGGGATTGGTTGGCCTCGTCGTGGAGGTCACGGGCGAGCCGGGCCCGTTCGGCCTCCTGCCCCCGCAGCACGGCACGGGCGGTCTGGGCGCGCTCCTCCTCGATGCGGTCGAGCATCCGGTTGAAGGCGTCGCGCAGCCGCGCGACGTCCTCGCTGTCGACGACGTCGATGTCCGCGCGGACGCCGGGGCGGGTGAGGTCGACGCGCTCCATCGTCGCGATGAGCCGCTCCAGAGGAGCGAAGCGTCGTCGCAGGACGAAGCCGTTGACGAGGATGGTCGCGAGGATCCCCGCCGCGAGGAGAAGTTGGTGCTCGAGCGTCGTCACCTCCCGCAGCGAGACGCTCGTGCCCGCGATCGCCGCGAGGACGGTCGCGCACACGAGGAGCGCGTTGACGGCGAGAACCTGGGTGAAGAGCGTGGGGCGGGGCACGGGGAAATGGGTCTGCAACCCATACCGGCGCCTGTGACGCGGGCCGAATGGGGTCTGCAACCCATATCGGCGCCTGCGCGGCGATCCGATACCCCTGGTGAGCCCGGGAGGCTCATCCCGCCCCGAGGAGCCCTTCGACGAGCTTGTCCTGGGAGGCACCGATGGGATTGCGGCCCGTCGGTGGCGATGCGGATCTGTGGAGAGACCGGACCGGGGCGCCGTCGGAGACGATGGCGCCCCGGCTCGTCGCGTGGCGTGCGACGATGTGGAGGCCTGCGGGTCGCGCTCGGCCCCAACGTCCGAGCGCGCTACACTTTTTGAAGCGCCTATTCCCGACCTCCATTCAGGTGATTACGCGATGAGCCCTTCGGGTGCCGAATTCGTCAAGCAGGTCAAGAGCAAGATCGAGGAGATCGACCCCTCGGACGTCGCGCCCCTCCTCGGGAACGGCGTGCCGATCGTCGACGTGCGCGAGACCGAGGAGATCGCCGCCGGCAAGCTGCCTGGCGCCGCCGTCGTCCCGCGCGGCTTCCTCGAGAGCCGTATCGAGTCGGTCGCCCCCGACCGCAAGCAGAAGGTCGTCCTCTACTGCGCGTCGGGCAACCGCTCGGCGCTCGCGGCGCGCACCCTCAAGGAGGACCTCGGCTACGAGGACGTCGTGTCGATGACCGGCGGCTACACACTGTGGAAGGACCGCGGCTACGACGTCGAGGTCCCGTTCCAGTGGTCGGGCGACCAGCGCCAGCGGTACTCGCGCCACTTCCTCCTCCCCGAGGTCGGCGAGGACGGACAGCAGAAGCTCCTGAACGCGAAGGTCCTCCTGCTCGGCGCGGGTGGCCTCGGCTCCCCGACGGCGCTCTACCTCGCCGCGGCCGGCGTGGGCACGCTCGGCATCGTCGAGTTCGAC
The DNA here is from genome assembly GCA_041603715.1 of Paraconexibacter sp. Taxonomy (GTDB): domain Bacteria; phylum Actinomycetota; class Thermoleophilia; order Solirubrobacterales; family Solirubrobacteraceae; genus Paraconexibacter. The sequence goes on from JBFIDS010000283.1 coordinate 5,136, forward strand.
GTGGTGGACGCGTCGAACCTCCAGCGGCAGGTGCTCTACTCCACCAAGGACCTGGGTCGACCCAAGGCGGAG
>JBFIDS010000284.1:0-5163 GCA_041603715.1 Paraconexibacter sp.
CGCCGATCAGCTCGCGCAGCGGCTCGGCCCCGGCCGAGATGATCTCCGCGGCGCGGTCGGGGTCGACCTCCCCGGGGAGCCGCTCGAGGAGCACGCGGACCTCCTCCTGCACGAGCGGGGCGAGCGCGTCGAGATAGCGGACCGTGTCGTAGACGGTGAAGCCGAGCTGCTCGTCGTAGCCGCCCGCGCGGAAGCGCGCGAACGCCGCGACGACCGCGACGTCGTCGGGGTCGTAGCCACGGCTCGTCGGTGTGATCGCCCCGAGCTCCGCGAGCCGGTCCAGCACGTTCTGCGGGACCTCGTAGCGGCGCCGGACCTCGGCGGCGGAGACACGCTCCCGCCCCTCCCCCGCGTCCAGCGCGCGCTCGAGGATGCGGTCCTCCAGCTCGACGAGCGCCGCCGCGCGCGCAGGGTCGTCGTCGATCATCGTCCTGATCACGCGCAGCGGCATGAAGCGGTCCTCCTGGAGGCGCTTGATCAACCGGATGCGATCGACGTAGTCGGGCGGGTAGTAGGCCATGTTGCGCGATGTGCGCTTCACGCCGGCACCGTCCCCGAGGAGGCCCTCCCGCAGATAGTGCTTGATCGTGCCGGCCGAGACGCCCGAGCGCTCCGCGAGCTCGCTCATCTTCAGCAGCCCGTCCTCGTTCACGTGGGGATCCGTCCTGCCGGGGAGGGGATGCCGAGGAGGGCGCGGGCCTCGTCGGCGCTCGCGGGCCGGCGCCCGGCGGCGACCGTCATCGCGCGGGCCTGCGCGATGAGGTCCCCGTTGCTGCGGGCCATCGAGCCGTCCGGGAGGTAGAAGTTGTCCTCGAGCCCCGCGCGGATCGACCCGCCGAGCGACAGCGCGGCGGCGAGCATCGTCCACTGGACCCGGCCGATGCCGATGACGCCCCAGTGGTGGGGGCGGTCGGCGTCGGGGTTGGGCACCTCCGCGAGGTTGTCGGCCATCGCCGCGAGGTTGCGCGCGGTCGGCGGGATGCCCCCCGTCACCCCCATCACGAAGTCGGCGTGCAGCGGCGCCCGCAGGGCCCCCATGTCGACGAGCGGCGTGAGCGAGCCGACGTGACCGACGTCGAAGCACTCGTGCTCTGGCTTGATCCCGAGGCGGTTCATCGCCTCGAGCAGCTCGAGGATCTCGCTGAACGGGTTCTGGAAGACGAAGTCGAAGACGAACTGCTTGCGCGAGGCCGAGTACTTCGCGTAGTTGAGCGAGCCCATGTTGAGCGCGGCGACCTCCGGGGTGACCGCCTCGAGATAGGCGACGCGCTTCTCGACGCTCACCCCGATCGTCCCGGTGGAGAAGTTGATGATCGCCGCGTCGCCGACCTCGCCCACGATGGCGTCCCGGATCGCGCGGAAGTCCTCGATCTCGTAGCTCGGCTCGCCGCTCGGGGTGCGCGCATGGATGTGGATGTGGACCGCGCCCTCGTCGACGGCGCGACGTGCCTCCGACGCGTACTCCTCGGGCGTGTAGGGGATCGCGGGGCACTGGTCGCGGTTCGCGATCGATCCGGAGATCGAGCAGCAGATGACGACGGGATCGTCGAGGCTCATGACGGGCGGATTGCTCCTGCGGAGTGGGGAGTCGGCTGATGCGGGAAGTGCTACTTCCCACTTCTCACTCTGCCCGATCGCATCCGCGGTCGTCAAGCCCGCCGGCTTGCGTGCCGCCGACCGGCACGCGACCCTGGGGCGATGAACCCGTCCGCGCCCCCCGCCGAGGTCACCGTCCCCGAGGTGCGCGACCTCGCGCGGGCGTGGGCGCGTGAGCTCGACGTCGTCGCGGACGAGATGTACGCGTTCCTCGCCGCGCGGATCCCGCAGGCGGGCGCAGACCCCGAGATCGCGGGCCTCACCCGCGCGTCGTGCGCGTCGAACATCGAGGCCGTCCTGTCGATGATCCACCACGGCATCCCGGCGTCGGCGACCGAGGCGCCGGTCGCGGCGCTCGAGCACGCCCGCCGGATGGCCGCGCGCGGCGGCGGACTCGACGCGACGCTGCGCTTCTACCGGCTCGGCCACGCGTTCTTCTGGGAGCGCTGGAGCGCCGCGCTCGTGGAGGCGGTCCCCGACCGCGACCGGCTCGTCACCGCGATGCGCGAGACGGCGGCGTTCGTCTTCGACTACATCGACTCGATCTCCGCGCGGGTCGGGGCCGAGCACGTCGCCGAGCGCGAGCGCCGCCAGCGACGCGCGGCGGTCGTGCGGGCCGACGTCGTGCGCGCGGTCCTCGCCGGCGAGCAGGTCGACGCGGCGTCGGCGGAGCGCACGCTCGGGCACGTGCTCTCCGCGCGCCAGCTCGCGATCGTGTGCTGGTCGGAGGGGGACTCGGGCGCGCTCGAGCGTGCCGTCCTCGCCGTGACGAGCGCCGCCGGAGCGACGCGCCCCCTGATGGTCCCCGACGGACCCCAGGCGCTCGGCGGGTGGATCGGCGTGGCGCCGGGGACGGACCCCGACATCGCGCTCCTCAGCGCCGCGGCGGCGGAGGCCGCGCCCGACGTCCACGTCGCGTTCGGATCCGTCGCCCCCGGACTCGCCGGGTTCCGTCGCAGCCGCGAGGAGGCCGATCGCGCCCGGAGGGTCGCGCGGCTCATCGGAGCCCGGCCCCCGACCGGGACGGCGTACGCGGACGTCGCCCTCGTCGACCTGCTGAGCGCGGACGCCGGTGCCGCCCGGGCCTTCGTCCGCCGTGAGCTGGGCGAGCTCGCCCAGGACACCCCGACGGCCGAGCGGTGTCGCGAGGCGCTGCTCTCGACGGTCGCGCCCCAGGGGGGGATCGCCGCCGCGGCCCGCGATCTCGGCATCCACCGCAACACGGTCCTCCAGCGGGTTCGCAAAGGCGAGGAGCTGCGCGGCCGGCCGGCGGACGAGCGGCCCGCGGAGCTCCACGCCGCGCTGCTGCTCGCGACGACGCTGGGGGTCGCCGGCCTCGACGACGAATGATGTGTGCATATCGCACATACATCAGGGCACGGCGACCGTAGCCGCCGGAGGGGGGCCCGGCGTACGGTGTGCTCACTGTCCGCTCGAGGAGGCACCGATGTCCACCGCTGAGTCCCCCGTCACCGTTCGCCGGATCCCCAACCCGGAGGAGCCGGTCCCCACCGTCGCGATCCCCACGCTCGGGCTGCTCGTCGTCGGCCTCGCCCTGTGGATCGGGTCGACCGCGCTCTACGTGGGCGATTCGCTCGCCTGGTGGGCGACGGTCCTCGTCAACGCCGTCGCGGGCTACATGCTCTTCACCGTTGCGCATGACGCCGGCCACCACTCCGCGTCGAACGTGAAGTGGCTCAACGATCTCATGGGCCGGGTGTCCACGCCGATCTTCGCGACGCACGCCGCGTTCCCGATCTGGCGCTTCATCCACATGCAGCACCACCGCTTCACGAACCACGACGACGGCAGCGATCCGGACGCCTACACGATGCGCGGCCCGGGCTGGCAGAAGCCGCTGCGCTGGCTCACGATCGACTACCACTACGTCGTCTACTTCCTGCCGAAGCTGCGGACGCGCAAGCCGCGCGAGCAGGTCGAGGCCATCTTCTTCCTCGTGCTGGCGATCGTCATCCCCGTCGTGCTCATCGCGACCGGCAACTTCGCCGTCTGGCTCGTCGTGTTCTTCCTGCCGTCACGCCTCGCGATCCTCTTCCTCGCCTGGGCGTTCGACTACCTGCCGCACAGCGGACTGCACCACAAGCCCGCCGAGGACCGGCTCAAGACGACCCGCAACCGCGTCGGCAGCGAGCGGCTCCTCTCCCCCGTGCTGCTCTACCAGAACTACCACCTGGTCCATCACCTCCACCCGGTCGTCCCGTTCTACAAGTACATCTCGGTGTGGCGCCGCAACGAGGACACGTACCTCGAGGGCGAGCCCGCGCTGTCGACGGTCCGCGGCCGCGAGATCACGCCCGACGAGTACCGCAAGATGCGCGAGCTCGTCCACGACCACTGAGGGTCGGAGCGGGGACGGTCGCGGCGGGCCGGGTCGCGGCGGGCCGGGTCGCCCGAGGTGTTCGAGGATGTTCCGGGTCATCCGGAAGGTCCTCGATCACCTCGCGCAGGCGGGCGCTCAAGGAGCGCCCGCACGTCGGCGACGAGCGCCTCGGGGCGCCGCTTCACCTCCCACCACGTGAAGCGGGGGACGGAGAACCCGAGACGCTGGAGCTGACGATCCCTGATCCGGTCGGACTCGAATGCCGCGACCCGCTCGTGGAAGGCGCGCCCGTCGACCTCGATCGCGATGCGCTGCTCGCGCAGGAGGAGGTCGACGAGCACCGTGCGGCCGTCCGGCAGGACGACCGGCCCGTTGATCTCCGGGGTCGGGAGCCCGGCCGTCCGCAAAGCTCGATCGGCGAGACGCTCGAGCAGGCTGCGATGCTCTCCGGGACTCAGTCCACGGTAGGGCTCGAGCGCGCACCGGAGCTTCGCGACCCCGTGCCGACCACGCCCCGCATCATCGAGGCGAGCGTCGAGCACACCGAGGTCGAGGAGACCACGGTCCGCGAGGCGGGCGAGGACGTCCTCGAGCTCTGCGATGCTCGCGCGAGGCGCGGTGTCGAGGAGGGACCGCGGCCAAGCCGTGCACCACAGGCCCGCCGCATCGACGAGGAGGTCCTGCCGCGGCAGCTCTCGCGTGCGGACAGTGACGACGCCGGGAACCGCGATCTCCGCGTTCTCGACGACGACGAGAGGGACGCGCGGCGGCAGGCACACCCCGATCGCGGCGAGAGCGCTGCGCGCCCCGAGCGCGCGGACGTGGGGCGCGCTGCCGCGACCGCGCGTGGCGAGGTATGCGGCCCAGCCCTCACCGTAGGGCGAGAGGTCGGGACGTCCGATCGCGTAGACGCCGGGGTGGCGGATCCACAGCTCCCGCCGTCCGCAGAGGTCGCCGATGACCGACGAGGCGAGGCCGGCCGCGAGGAGCTGCCGGCGGGCGACGGCGTCGCCCTGGCGACCACCGATCGCACGCCACTCGTCCCGGGTCGGTCGAGGTGCTCGAGGACGCTCCGTCTGAACCGGAAGGTCCTCGAGCACTTCCGGCGGGTGGGGACCGTCGAGCACGAGACGAGGGTCGCGCAGGTTCGCGTGACGAGACAAGACACCGGCGCGACGGAACGCCGTCGATCCGGTCGCGGCTTCGCGGTGTTCGAGGACCTTCCG
>JBFIDS010000285.1:0-5145 GCA_041603715.1 Paraconexibacter sp.
CAGGGCGCGAAGCCCGGCGAGGGCGGCCAGCTGCCCGGCCACAAGGTCGACAAGTACATCGGCTCGGTGCGGCACACGACGCCGGGGGTCGGGCTCATCTCCCCGCCGCCGCACCACGACATCTACTCGATCGAGGACCTCAAGCAGCTCATCTACGACCTGCGCTGTGCGAACCCGAGGGCATCGGTGAGCGTGAAGCTCGTCTCCGAGGTCGGGGTCGGCACGGTCGCGGCCGGCGTGGCGAAGGCCAACGCCGACCACGTCGTCATCGCCGGTCACGACGGGGGCACCGGCGCGTCGCCGCTGTCGTCGATCGTCTCCGCGGGCGTGCCGTGGGAGATCGGTCTCGCCGAGACGCAGCAGACGCTGCTCCTCAACGACCTGCGCTCCCGCATCACGGTCCAGACCGACGGCCAGCTCAAGACCGGCCGCGACGTCGTCGTCGCCGCGCTCCTCGGTGCCGACGAGATGGGCTTCTCCACCGCCCCGCTCATCGCGACCGGCTGCATCATGATGCGCGCCTGCCACCTCAACACGTGTCCGGTGGGCATCGCGACCCAGGACCCCGAGCTGCGCAAGAGGTTCGAGGGGCAGCCCGAGCACGTCGTGAACTTCTTCTTCTTCGTCGCCGAAGAGGTCCGGGAGATCATGGCCTCGCTGGGGGTCCGCACGTTCGACGAGCTGATCGGTCGCGCCGACCTGCTCGTCGCCGACGAGGCGATCGACCACTGGAAGGCACGGGGGGTCGACCTCACGCACCTCCTCCACCGCCCCGAGCTGCCCGAGGGAACCCCGCTGCGGCGGATGGAGGCGCCTCCCGAGGTCCTCTCCGACGCCCTCGACCACGAGCTCATCGAGAAGGCGGGCCCGGCGATCGAGCGCGGCGAGCGCGTCGAGATGACGGTCGACATCCGCAACGTCAACCGCTGCGTCGGCGGGATGCTCTCGTCGAAGATCGCCGCCACGCACGGGGCCGAGGGCCTCGCGCCGGACTCGATCAAGGTCGAGTTCACGGGGTCGGCCGGCCAGAGCTTCGGCGGCTGGCTCGCGCCCGGGGTCGTCTTCACCCTCCACGGCGACGCCAACGACTACACCGGCAAGGGCCTCTCGGGAGGCACGCTCGCCGTGCTCCCGCCCGACGGCGTGACGTTCGCCCCGGAGGAGAACGTCATCGTCGGCAACACCGTCCTCTACGGCGCGACGAGCGGCAAGGCCTTCTTCCGCGGCCTGGCCGGGGAGCGGTTCGCGGTGCGCAACTCCGGCGCGCAGGCCGTCGTCGAGGGCGTCGGCGACCACGGTTGCGAGTACATGACGGGTGGCCGTGTCGTCGTCCTCGGGCCGACCGGGCGCAACTTCGCGGCCGGGATGAGCGGCGGCCTCGCCTACGTCCTCGACGAGGTGGGCGCGTTCTCGGGCCGCATCAACCCGATGATGGCCGACCAGATCGAGCCGCTCGACGAGGGCGACCTCATCGAGGTCCGCGCCCTCGTCACCGAGCACGCGGAGCGCACCGGCTCGACCGTCGCGCGGCGTGTTCTCGACCGCTGGGAGGACCTGTCGACGAAGTTCGTGAAGGTGTTCCCGATCGACTACAAGCGCGTGCTCGCCGAGCTCGCCGAGCAGGAGGCCGCCAACGCGGCACCGACCGTCGACGAGTTCCAGGGCGATGCGGCCGAGGTCATCGGGGCCCCGGACGTCCGCAGCGGAGAAGGGGAGTAGTCATGGGTGAACTGGGCGCGTTCCTGAAGATCGAGCGGTCGAACTTCTCCTACGACGACCCGACCGAGCGGGTCGGCAACTACAAGGAGTTCCTCACCGAGCGGCCGATCGAGGAGGTCGAGAAGCAGGGCGCGCGCTGCATGGAGTGCGGGGTCCCGTTCTGCCACAACGGCTGTCCGCTCGGCAACCTGATCCCGGACTGGAACGACCTCGTGTACCGCGGTCGGATGCACGACGCGATCCGGCAGCTCCACGCGACGAACAACTTCCCCGAGTTCACGGGACGGCTCTGCCCGGCACCGTGCGAGGCGGCCTGCGTGCTCGAGATCCGCGAGGGTGACTCGGTCACCATCAAGCAGATCGAGAACACGATCATCGACACCGCGTGGGCGAACGGCTGGGTCGTCCCCGAGCCGCCCGAGGTCGAGACCGGGCGCACCGTTGCGGTCGTGGGCGCCGGTCCCGCCGGGCTCGCCGCCGCGCAGCAGCTGCGCCGGGCCGGGCACACCGTCACCCTGTTCGAGCGCGACGAGTCCCCCGGCGGGCTCATGCGCTTCGGCGTCCCCGACTTCAAGATCGAGAAATCCGTCATCGAGCGGCGCACCGAGCAGCTCGTCGCCGAGGGGGTCGAGCTGCGCTGCGGGGTGGAGGTGGGCACCGACGTCACCGTCGAGCAGCTCCGCGAGGAGTTCGACGCCGTCGTCGTCGCGATCGGGTCCCGCGTCCCGCGCGACCTGCCCGTCGAGGGTCGCGAGCTCGGCGGCATCCACTCCGCGATGGACTACCTCTACGTCCGCAACCGCTGGGTCGCCGCGACCCAGGAGGGGCAGCCCGAGCCGCGCGCGCAGGCGCCGGAGCCCGGGGCGATCACGGCCGCCGGCAAGCACGTCGTCGACATCGGCGGGGGGGACACCGGGGCGGACTGCGTCGGCAACTCGCTGCGCGAGGGCGCGCTGTCGGTCACGCAGCTCGAGCTCCTCCCTGAGCCCCCGGCGAAGCGCCCCGACGACCGCACGCCGTGGCCGCTGTGGCCGCAGAAGTACCGGCTCTCCTACGCGATGGAGGAGGCCCTCGCCATCGACAAGGGCGAGCAGGACTACTCCGTCGTGACGACCCGCTTCGTCGGCGAGGACGGCAGGGTCACGGCCCTCGAGGTGGCGAACGCCGAGCCGGCGCCGCCGTTCGGACCGGTCGAGGGGACCCACCGTGAGCTCAAGGCGGACCTCGTCCTCCTCGCCATGGGGTTCCTGCACCCCGAGCACGAGCTCGTCGACGCCCTCGGGCTCGAGAAGGACCAGCGGGGCAACGTGAAGGCGCCGACCTACACGACGTCCCAGGACGGCGTGTTCGCGGCCGGTGACGCCCGTCGCGGGCAGTCGCTCATCGTGTGGGCGATCAACGAGGGGCGTCAGGCGGCGCGGATGTGCGACCGCTACCTGCGTCAGCTCGACGTGGCGGAGGCCGACGCCGCGTAGCCGCCGTCCCCCTCCGTGGGGACGGGGAGCCACACGTCGACGCGGGTCCCGGAGTCATCGTCGCTCGCGATCGCGAGCCGGCCGCCGAGCGCCTCCGCGCGCTCGGCGCACGAGGCGAGCCCGACGTGCCCGGCGACGGGGGCCCTGCGGGCGGCGTCCCGGTCGAGTCCCCGGCCGTCGTCGGCGACCATGATCCGCACGCCGTCCCCGGAGCTCGAGATCACGACGTCCGCGGCGGTCGCCTCGGCGTGCTTGACGACGTTGGTCATGAGCTCGCGGGTGATCGCGAAGGCGGTCCCCGCGATCGGGGCCGCCGCGTCCTCGTCGATCTCGACCGTCCAGGTGAGCTCCGGCTCCGGGAAGCGGGCCGCGACCTCCTTGAGCGCCGCGTCGAGGCCCGCGTGACGCAGCAGGTGCGGGTGGAGGTCGAAGACCGCGTCGCGGAGCTGCTCGACGGTGCGGTCGAGGCCGGTGCGGACGATCTCGAGGTCCGTCTCGGCCCGGCCCCGTCCGGGTGGTCCGAGGGCCTGCCGGGCAGCGAGCAGGTTCTGGATCGCCTCGTCGTGGAGGGCCTCGGCGAGACGCCCTCGTTCGCGCTCCTCCGCCTCGAGCGCCCGCGCGATGAGGAGGCCGCGCTCGTCGGAGAGCTCGGTGATCTGCGTCTGGCGGCGCTCGAGCGTCGCGCTGAGGAGCGTGGCGGTGACGGAGATCCACACGAGGTAGACCGAGTTGATGAGCTGGAAGGCGAACTCGTTGTCTCGGGTGTCGGGGAACGGGGTCGTCGACACGAGATAGGCGCCGAGCGCTGCGGCCGAGGCAATCATCGTCACACGGGGCCCGCGCAGCAGCGCGGCGGCGACGGGGACGACGAAGAAGCCGTAGCGCAGCTGGCTGAACGAGCCGCCGGAGGTGAACGTGAGGCCGCCGAGGATGAGGAGGTCGACGGGCGTCGTCGCGCGCAGCGGGAGGGGCGGGGACGTGCTGCGGAAGGCGTGCAGCGCGAGGAGCACGGAGTAGACGGCCGCGCCCGCGAGGACGATGCGGAACGCCACGTCGTAGGCGCCCGGGTGCGTGATCGCCCGCTCTCCGATGAGGAATACCGGGATCGCGGCCAGGCGGATGATCGCGAGCAGCCGTGCCGGGTCGTCGAGGAGCCGGTGCTCGCGCATCCGTCTACTCGAGGAGGCCGCGGCGCATGGCCTCGGCAACGGCGGCGGCGCGGTCGGAGACCCCGAGCTTCTCGTAGAGGCCCTGCAGGTGCCCCTTCACCGTCGCCGGGGAGAGGTAGAGCGCCTTGCCGATCTCGGGAGCGCTGCGGCCCTCGGCGACGAGCGCGAGGACCTCGTTCTCGCGCGGGGAGAGGGCGGGGCGGTCCTGGGCGCCCCGGCTGCGGATCTCGCTGGCGATCCCGGCCTGGATCTCCGGCGCGAGGACCGTCTCCCCGCGGGCGACGGCGGCGATCGTGTCGCAGACCCGGTCGCGGTCGGCGTCCTTGGACAGGTACGCCTCCGCCCCGGCGGCGACCGCCTCGTAGGCGATCGCGCCGTCGAGGAACGCGCTGAGGAGGACGACCTTGACCGGCTGGTCCTCACGGCGCAGGGCGGCGATGACCTGCAGGCCGTCGAGCGAGGGCAGCTTGAGGTCGAGGACGGCGACGTCCGGCTGGAGCTCACGGATCGTGTCGAGCGCCTCCCGTCCGTCCGGGACCTCCCCGACGAGATCGAAGTCCGCGCGCTCCCTGATCGTGCGGGCGAGGGCCTCACGGAAGAGGGGATGGTCCTCGGCGATGACGATCCTGGTGCGGCGCGCGGACACCGTGCCATCGTACGCGCGGGGCGGGCCGGCGACACACCCCCTCCGATCGGAGGGGGCCCGATCGGAGGTGCACTGCCCACCACGCCCCCCGCCAGCCGGTCCTGTTCGCCGGGCCCGCTCCCCGGCAGGATTCCTC
>JBFIDS010000286.1:0-5138 GCA_041603715.1 Paraconexibacter sp.
GACGCTCGCGCTCGCCGACGGCTTCCGCGAGGCGGGCGGGCGCGCGACCGCGAACGTCGTCGTCGTCGAGGCGATCGCGACGCCCGAGATGCGCGCCGAGCAGGAGGGCGACGACGACGCGATGTCGAGCTTCACCGACGCCGAGGACATCGCCGCGGCGATCACGGCCGTCTGCGGGGACGCGGCGAGCGCGATGAACGGTCAGCGCCTCGCCCTGCACGGCGGATCGCGTCGGTGAGGGCGTTCGCCTCCGCCGGGCCGCCGGTTGCGCGCGGCGGCCGCGGGCGCGTACGGTCGGCCCCATGATGCGCGTCGCCGATCTCGCCGGGCTGGCGGCCGGGGCCCTCGGTGCCATGGGGACGATGGCCGCGTTGCGGCGCGCGTCGCCGCACTCGACCGCGGTCCTCTCGGCGGCCGGTCTCGCGACCGCGGCGGCCGTCTACCCGGTTGCTCGCCGATCCCGGCCGGCCGACGCGCGGGCGGGGCGCGAGCTCGCCGCGCTCGCGGTCTACGGCGTTGCCAGCGTCGCAGCGGCGCGTCGCGTGCCGCGGCAGGCGACGGCGCTGCTCGCCGCGGGCTGGGCGAGCCACGCCGCGTTCGACATGACCCACCACATCGACGCGGGCACGCGCCTGCCCGACTGGTACCCGGCGCTCTGCGCGGGGTACGACGTCGTCATCGCCGTCGGGCTGCTGGACGTCGCGCGACGGGCGTGACGTCAGGCGTGCGCGGTCCCCGCGGGGACGGCCGTGCGCCGCGCGACCTCCTCGCGCACGACCGGCGCGACCCTGGTGCCGAACAGCTCCATCGAGCGCAGCACCGCCGCGTGATCGACGGCGCCGAGGCTCATCTGGGCGAGGTAGCGGTCGTGGCCGAAGAGCTCGTGCTCGTAGAGGAGCTTCTCGGCGACCTGCTCGGCGTCGCCGGCCGCGACGGCGCCGCGCGGGGAGCGCAAGGCCTCGTACTGCGCCGTGCCGGACGGCGGCCACCCGCGCTCGCGCCCGACGCGGTTCATCACCTCGAGGTAGGGGGCGGCGAACGCGCGGTCGGCGTCCTGTGAGGTCTCACCGACGAAGGCATGGGTGTTGATCGCGACACGCGCCGTGCCATCCGGGTGGCCGGCGCGGCGCACGGCCTCGCGGTAGAGCTCGACGAAGGGGGCGAACCGCGCGGGCTCTCCGCCGATGATCGCGAGCGTGAGCGGCAGGCCGAGCGTGCCGGCGCGTACGACGGACTGCGGGGAGCCGCCGACCGCGACCCACACCGGCAGCGGGTCTTGGACCGGCCTCGGGTGGACGGCCTGGTGGTGCAGCGCCGGTCGGTGACGGCCCGACCACGTGACGTGCGTGTCGTCGCGCAGCTTCAGGAGGAGGTCGAGCTTCTCGGCGTAGAGGTCGTCGTAGTCCTCGAGATCGAGCCCGAAGAGCGGGAAGGACTCGGTGAACGAGCCTCGCCCGGCCATGATCTCCGCGCGCCCGCCGCTGATGAGGTCGACGTGCGCGAAGTCCTGGAAGACCTTGACGGGGTCGGCCGAGCTGAGGACCGTGACCGCGCTCGACAGCCGAATACGCTCGGTGCGCGCGGCGATCGCGGCGAGCGCGACGGCGGGGGAGGAGACGAGGTAGTCGGCGCGGTGGTGCTCGCCGACGGCGAAGACGTCGAGCCCGAGCTGCTCGGCGAGCTCGGCCTCCTCGAGGAGGTGCCGCATACGTTCGTGGGGGTCCTGCCCGTGGGCGAGATCGGCGAACGTGGCGATTCCGAGTTCCATCTCTCGAGGGTAGCAGGTGGTTGCGCGTACAACTAGATTGAGCGGCGTGCCGTTCGTCACGGCTCCCGGTACGCGCGCTTCGCCCCGCGGTCCTCGGAGAGCGAGCGCTGCGTGCGGGTGACGAGCACCTCGATGGCGTCCGCGACGTGCACGCGCTCGATGGCCCGGTCGCCGCGCGCAACGCGGATCGTGTGCGCCTCGAAGAGGACATCGGTGTGCGTGCAGCCGGCGGGCGGCTCGAAGCGGTAGGACGCCAGCTCGATCAGCATGCCGAGCGGGTCGGTGAAGTAGATCGAGTCCATGAACCCGCGGTCCTTGGGACCGCTGTGCCTGATGCCGCGCTCGTCGAGCCGCTCGACGGTCTGGGCGAACGTCGCCTGCGACACGGACAGAGCGAGATGGTGAAGGCAGCCCGGCTCGGTGGGCGCGCGTGCCGGATCAGGGACCCGGTCCTCCGCCGTGAAGACGGTGATGAGGCGCCCGTCGCCCGGGTCGAAGTACAGGTGGGACTCCTCCGCGCTGTCGAGGTTGGGCTGCTCGAAGACGAACGGCATCCCGAGCACGCCCTCCCAGAACTCGATCGACGTGGCGCGGTCCGCCCCGACGATGGTGACGTGATGGACGCCCTGGGTCTGTACGCGACGCATGGGTCCGATCATCGCGGGTCACGGGGACGGCCCCGCGCCCGGCACCGGGGGCGCCGTCCTCGGTCGCGGGGGCCGCGGTGTCTCGTGTGACGCGTGCCACTCCCATCTCGTTGCAGCGAACCGGAAAGCGGACTAAATTCGGGAGCATGCGTGGCCGGCAGCCGAGGGTGCAGTGGGGACGGTCCGCCATCGGGGCGTGCGTCGCGGTCGTGGCGTGTGCGGCGGGCCTCTCGGGCGGAGGGACGGGCGCGGCGTCCGCCCCCTCGTGCCCGGGCGCCGACCTGGGGCCGGACGCACCGCTGCCCGACCTCGAGTCCGCCGTGCGCTGTCTGCTGGACGGCGCGCGCACCCAGCGCGGCGCCGCCGCGTCCATCGACGAGGGACCGCTCAGCGCATCCGCTCGCGCGCACGCCGGCGACATGGTGACGCGCGGCTACCTCGCGGCGACGGCTCCCGACGGTGCGACACCGACGAGTCGTGCGACGCGGGTCGGATACAAGGGGCCTCCGGGGCTGACGTCGGTCGTGATCACCGGGACAGGGAGCCTCGCGACCCCGCGTGCCATCGTGGACCGAGCCCTCGTGGGGACGCGCGGCGCGACTCTCGTCGGGGCGAGCCGGCGCGCCATCGGCCTCGGCGTGGCCCGGGGGACGGTCCCCGCGTCCGCGTCACCGGGGGCGACGGTGTCGTTCGTCGTCGCCGCGCCCGGAGCTGTGACGGTCCGGCGCGGGGAGAGCGCGGCCCGCGCCTTGAGCGGCTCGGTGTTCGCCGACGTCCCGGTCCGGCCCGGTGGCCCGTCGGTCCGGCGACGGCTCGTCGGGACCGAGATCCTCCCGACGGGGACCACGTTCGACACGCGCACGGGGGTCCTGTCGCTGCAGACCGCCGCGACGACCAGCGGCGATCAACAGACCGCGACCATCGACAGCGGACGGTTCCGGCTCCTGCAGTTCCCGGGCGGGGGCGGCCGCCTCATGACCGAGATGCGCATCGCCGGCAGCGAGTTGCGAGGGTGTCCGGCACGCCCATCCGCACGCGCCTCGCGCGACGCCGCCGCAACGGACGCCGTGTCGTCCGCGAAACGGAAGAAGAAGAAGGTGAAGAAGCGTCGGCTGTGGGTGCGCTCCAAGCGCGGGAACTACCGGACGCGCGCGCGAGACGCGAGCGCCACGGTACGGGGCACCCGTTACCTCGCCGAGGACACCTGTGCGGGCACGAGGATCGTCGTGCGCGAGGGCGTCGTGGACGTGCGCAATCGGTCCGGGCGACGCGTGGCCACGGTCCGCGCCGGGAAGCAGGTGCTCGTGCGTCGCGGCCGATGACCCGCAGCCGTCCGATCCGCCGGATGCTCGCTCTCGTCGCGTGCGCCGCGGCAGCGACGGGCGGCCTCATCGAGATCTCAGGTGTCGCCCGCGATCTCGAGAACGACACGGTCGACGCTCGCTTCGCCGTCCGCGGTGATCGCGCGGCGCCCGACGATCTCCTCGTCGTCGCGATCGACGACGTCACGTTCGAGGATCTGGGCGAGCAGTGGCCGTTCCCACGACGTCTCCATGCTCGCGTCATCGATCGGCTGCGGATCGCGGGAGCGCGCGTCATCGCCTATGACGTGCAGTTCACCGAGGCGACCACCGTCGAGGACGACAATGCGCTGATCGAGGCGATCGGCCGCGCGCCGCGGGTGGCGCTCGCGGCGACGGAATTCAACGAGTTCGGCGAGTCGCTCGTCCTCGGGGGAGTCGAGAACCAGCGCGCGGTCGGCGCGCAGGTGGGGGACGCGACGGTGCGCGTCGACCGCGCGGGAGTCGTGCGCAAGATCCCGTTCGCCGCGCCCGGAGCGGAGCCGTTCTCGGTCGTCGCCGCACGCCTCGGCGACAGTACGCGGGGCGACGGCCCCACGCCGCGCGGTGACGGCAGGTGGATCGACTTCGTCGGGGGTGCGGGCTCGATCCGGACCGTCTCGTTCTCGCGGGTCCTCGCCGGCGAGGTCCCGGCGTCGGCGATACGGGGACGCACCGTCGTCGTGGGGGCGGCGGCCCCGTCCCTGCAGGATGTCCATCCGACGTCGACGACCGATGACGGGCTGATGGCGGGCCCCGAGGTCCAGGCCAACGCGATCCATGCCGCGATGCGCGGGTTCCCGCTGGAGGACGTACCCGGCCCGGTCGCGCTGCTCCTCGTCGTCGTGCTCTCCGTCGTGGGACCCCTCGTCGCCCGGTGGCGCGGCACGCTCGTGACAGCGGCGGCGGGAGTGGCGGTGGGCGCCGCATACGCCGTCGTCGCCCAGATCGCGTTCGTCCAGGGGATGATCGTCCCGATCGTCGGGCCCGTCGCGGGCCTTCTCGTCGGACTCGTCGGCGCGGCGCTCGTGCACGATACGGCTCGCTCCTTCGACCGCGAACGGATGCGCGACGCGTTCCGTCGGTTCGTACCCGAGGCGATCGTCGACTCGGTGCTCGAGGATGCCGACGGCGCGCGACTCGGTGGGCGCCAGCACGACGTCACCGCGGTGTTCGTCGACCTGCGCGGCTTCACGACGTTCTCCGAGACGCGCACGCCCAAGGAGGTCATCGTCGTCCTCAACGGGTACCTCGAAGCGATGACCGAGGCGGTCCTCGCGCACGGGGGGACCGTGACGTCCTACCTGGGCGACGGGCTCCTCGCGGTGTTCGGTGCCCCGATCCCCAGCGATGATCACGCGGTCCGGGCCGTCGTGGGCGCCC
>JBFIDS010000287.1:0-5121 GCA_041603715.1 Paraconexibacter sp.
GCGCAGCACCCCCCGGCGCGTCGCCCCGCCGCCGGCGGGGATCGCGTCCGCCACGATCGTGTACGAGGCGGCCCGCCGCGCGTCCTCGCCGGGACCCTCCGGCAGGCGGCCGATGCCCCGGTCGAGCACCCGGCGCAGCGGGCTCCCGGCGAGGGCGCCGAAGAGCGGCGTGAGGAGCGGCACGGCGCGCGCCATCCTCGGGTGCGGCGCGAACGTCGCGGCCGTGATCCGCGACACGACGGTCGGCGTGTCGACGTGCCGGGGGACGGTGAGCACCTCGCCCGAGGGGTACCGCGCGACGGGCACGCGGCCGAGACCGGGGAGATCGGCGGTCTCGCCGAGCGGCTGACGGCGCGCTGCGCGGCGCGTTACGCCGCCCTCGTGGAGCCACTCCTCGCCGCCGAGCATGAGCAGGGCGCTGCGCATCGTGCCCCGCGTCGGCCCGAAGCCCGCGACCGCGTAGGTGAGCCGCAGCTCCCGCAGGGGGCCGAGACCCTCGGCCGTGACCGCGCACAGCAGGTCTCCCGGGAGGTAGTCGAACCCGATGCCGCTCACGAGCGCGACGCCCGCGCGCGCGGCCTCGGGACCGTGGACGTCGAGCACGCGCTTGATGAACGGCTGCTCGCCGGTGGTGTCGACGTAGTGCGTGCCGGTCGCGATCGCCGCTCGGACGACCGGCTCCCCCACCTCGAGGAACGGGCCCGCGCACGCGATGACCGCGGTGCACCCCTCGAGGGCGCCGCACAGGGCCGCCTCGTCGTCGACCGCGGCCGGCCGGACGGCGTCCGCCGGGAGGCCGTTCGCGTCGGCGACGCGCTGCAGCGACTCGCGTGAGCGTCCGCTCATGACGACGTCGAGCCCACGACGGCGGAGCTCGGCGACGACGAGCTTGCCGGTGTAGCCGGTCGCCCCGTAGACGGCGACGGTCATGCGGTGGTCCTCATGGCGCGCGATGCTACTTCGCGCGCGGCCGAGGGTAGGCTCGCGTGGATGCGTCGCCTCCTCGCCGCCGCCGCTGCGCTCCTCATTGCCGTGTCCGGCGCGGCGTCGTTCGCCGGGTGCGGCTCGGACGACGACGATGCGACCGCGACCACGACCACGACGCGGTCGGTCGGCACCGGCGCCCGCCTCGACGCCGGCCGGGTCCTGCGCGCGACCGCGGCCGAGCGGACGGCGGCCGTCGGGCTCACGGTCCGCGCCACGGGGTTCGGCCTCCCCGGTCCGGTCACCGTGCGGGGCCGCGGGACGACGGCCCTCGACGCCACGAGGATGCGGCTGGAGGTCGACCCGGCGCCCCTGCTGCGCAGCGCCGGCCTGCCGCAGGACGCCACCGGGCCCGTCGACCTCGTGCTCGACGGAGGGCGCTTCGACGTCCTCCTCTCACCGGACATCCCCTTCCCCCTCCCGGGTGGTGCCTCCGCCGTCCGGGTCGATCTCGCCGTCGCTCTCGAGCAGCTCGAGGTCGACGCGGCCGCGCTCGCACCGCTCTTCCGGCTCGATCCCGGCGGGCAGATCCCGTTCGCGAAGATCTACGGGACCCTGCGCGAGACAGGCGAGGGGAAGGTCGGGAAGGTCACGACGACGCGCTACGCGGGGAAGCTCTCCACGCAGCAGCATCTCGACGTCCTCGCGCAGGAGCAGCGCGAGGCGGCGACGCGCGCCTTCCGTCAGCTCGACCGGGCGCTCGACGACGACACCCCGCTCGACGAGAAGGTCGACGTCGCGGTGGAGGTCGACGAGGACGGCCTCATCCGTCGCCTCGTCTCGGCCCAGAACCTGCCGGCCGAGGAGGGCAGCCCCCCGGGGCGCCTGCAGATCACGTTCGACCTCTCCGACTTCGGCGCGGATCTCGACACGACCCCGCCACCGGACCGTGCGGTCTTCGACGCGACGGACGCCCTCGTGGATCTGCTGCGCCAGGGTGCGCTCGCGGGCCGTCCGACGACCGTGAGCTGAGCCGGGCGGGGTCGCCCGCGGCGCCTCGCCTACAATCCCCGCCGTGCCGCCTGCCGCGCCGACGCCCGCTCCGGTCGAGGAGACGCTCGCCTACGAGGAGTCGCGGGGCACCGCCGCGGGGATCGCCGCGATCCTCGCCGGCGTCCTCACGCTGGTCGGGGGGATCCTCGCCGGCATCGTCTACCAGGACTTCCCTCGGGTGCTGCTCGTCGACGCCCTGCGCGAGGCCGCGGGCGAGGACATCGGCCGTCCAGGGCTGCGGACCGAGCAGATCCTCTTCTACGACGACAAGGTCGTCGAGCTGCTCGCCCTGAGCATCGCGCTCGCGATCGGCGGCCTCCTCATCCTCATCCCGCTCGGCTACCTCGCGCGAGCGACCCGGGCCCGGCGCCCCGAGTTCCCCCGCGCCGCCTTCGTGGCCCTCGTCGTCGGCCCGGTGCTCGTCGCCGTCGCGGAGATCCTGCTCCAGGTCGTCGTCGCCGTCCGGGCGGCCGACTTCGCCGACGGTGCGGACCTCGGGACCGCCGCGGCCCACGACGCGCTGCGATCGGACTTCGTCGTCATCGCGCAGATCATGCGTCAGGCGGCACTGCTCGCGCTCGGCTTCGCGTTCGTCCTCGTCTCGCTCAACGCGATGCGCGCCGGGCTCCTCACCCGGTTCATGGGGATCCTCGGGATCATCGTGGGCATCCTGTTCGTCGTCCCGCTCGGCGGACAGCTGCCGGTCGTCCAGGCGTTCTGGCTCATCGCGCTGGGCGTGCTGCTCCTCGGCGTGTGGCCCGGCGCGGGGGTGCCCCCGGCGTGGAAGACCGGCGAGGCGCAGCCGTGGCCGAGCCAGCAGGAGCTGCGCGAGGCGCGCGAGCGGCAGCGGGGCGGGTCCGGAAAGGACGCAGCATCGCCCCAGAGCGACCGCCGTCACGGCTCCGCCGGCCCGTCCGAGGGTCCGACGCCCGGTCCGGCCGCCCCGACGCCCCACGCGACGTCGAAGAAGAAAAAGCGCAAGAAGCGGTAGGGCCCTTCCCCCCTCTGGGGCCTGGACCCCATCCCGGGGGAAATCGTGCAAATGCGTCCCAGTACCCGCGGTATTGGTGTAGCGTCGCACCACAACGCCGGAGCGGGAGCCCGGTGTGAGGCCTCCCGTTGTTCGTCCCACACAACCTGCAGGGGTACAGGATGACCAAGATCATGCGCGGCTGGAGCCGCGGGGCTGGGGCTGTCGTTGCGCTCGCCCTCCTTATTCTCGTGGGGGCGCCGAGCGCCTCCGCCGACACGCGGTATCCGCCCGGAGGGGCGCCGAACGGCGGTAGCACGTTCACCGCCGGGCTCGACGGCTGGTCCGAGACGAGCAACGGCTGCACGCTGCTCCTCGGGATCATCCCGATCGACGACATTCCGCTCGTCTGCCAGACCGCGACGGTCCACGACCCCGCCAACGGGAACCCGGCCGGCAGCCTCGAGCAGCGCTCGACGCTCGCCGCGGACGCCCTGGGTCTCGTCCTCGAGGGCAAGCCCGCTGCGCGGTCGGCGGCGTTCACCATCCCGGAGGGGCAGACGATCACGGGCGCGACGCTGTCGCTCGACCGTCGCGCCTTCACGGAGACGCTCGTCAACATCGGCTCGCAGGTCAACTACACCGTGCAGATCGTCCGGGTCTCCGGCACGCAGGGTCCGGCTGCGATCAGCCTTCCCGCCGAGAACCTCTCGGCCCCGGGCGGCCTGATCCTCCCGGGCGAGCGGCCCCCGTTCCAGCGCCGGACCGTGGCGGTCCCCGGTGCCGACACCGCGCTCGTCCCCGGCCAGCAGTACCGGATCGAGATCGCGTCGGACATGAACACCGGCCTGCTGCTCGCCGCCGAGGCGGTCATCAGGGCGCAGTTCGACAACGTCATCCTCCAGGTCGCCGACGGCACCCCGGGCTTCGTCTCGCCGCCGACGACGGTGACGGGTGACGCGACGAACGTGACCGACGTCTCGGCGACACTCAACGGCACGGTCAACCCGAACGGCAACCCCACCGTCTACCAGTTCGTCTACGCGAAGGACGGCGTCGGTCCCGCGACGCAGACCCCGGTCGTCTCGGCCGGCGACGGTCTCACGGACCGGGCCGTCGCGGAGAACATCACCGGGCTCGAGAAGTGCTCGGAGTACGCCTACCAGGTCGTCGCCCGCAACGGTGTCGGCGATCCTCAGCCGGCGGGAACCCTCTCGGTCGGTGGCGTGAAGACGTTCCGCACCGACTGTGAGCCGTCCGCGGTGACGCTGCCGGCCACCGGCGTCGGCCCGAACTCGGCGACGCTGAACAGCTCGATCACGCCGAACGGGCAGGCGACCCGGTACTTCTACGAGTACGGGACCGTCGCGTCGGGAGCGTTCGGGACCCGCGTCCCGGCCGCCGGTCAGGAGCCGGCGATCGGCGACGGCACGAGCGCCGTGCAGCCGAACAGCGTGCCGATCGCGGGCCTCACGCCCGAGACGGCCTACCAGGTGCGCGTCGTTGCGGTCAACGGCCTCGGCACGACGGTCGGGAACGTCGTCACGTTCACGACGTCGGGCACGGGCGCGCAGGGCGTGCCCGGGCAGGCCGGCGCCCCCGGCGCACCCGGTGCGCTCGGCCCGCAGGGTGTGCCGGGGATCCCCGGCGTGCCCGGCACCCCGGGTACGACCGGCCCCCAGGGCCCTGCCGGTCCGCAGGGCGCGACCCCGGTCACGGGCCAGTCGGTCACGAACATCAACTCGACCTCGCGTCGGGCGCTGTTCCGGATCGACGCAAAGACCCTCACCGTCCCGATGACCGGTCGTGACACCGGTCGGGTCCGCGTGAAGATCTACTGCCGCCGCGTCGCCGTCCAGACGTGCTCCGGCACGGCGAAGGTGCGGTCGGTCGCGCGGATCAACCCGGCGAGCCGCGGCAAGCGCAAGATCCGCCGCGTGACGTTCGCCACCGACTCGGTGCAGCTCGACGAGGGCAAGGTCGGCTTCGCGATCCTCAACTTCAACGCGCAGCGTCGCGCGGTGCTGCGGAGGATCAAGAAGAACAGCAAGAGCGGGTCGGTCCGCGTGTCGATCATCATCTCGGCGATCGACGCGAACAACAACCGGCAGAACGTCCGCGCGACCGCGCGGCTGCGCGCCGGTCGCTAGGACCGCCACACGACGACCTCGCGC
>JBFIDS010000288.1:0-5111 GCA_041603715.1 Paraconexibacter sp.
CCCCCGACGTCGACCCTCGCCGACTACGGCCTCGAGCTGCTGCGCGTCGCCGAGCGCCGCGCGCCGTCGCCCCCCGCGACCGGCGATGCGGCCACGCCTGCCTTCGAGGCGGCACGGGCGGACGCTGAGCGCGAGGCCCGCGTCGAGGCGGAGGTGAGGCTCGAGGCCGTGATCGAGGCCGCGCGTCGCGAGCGCGCGGCACGGGACCGCGAGGCCGCGTGCATCGCGCGCGATCTCGACAGTGCTCGCTATGACGTCGCCCTCGCCGAAGAACGCCGCCAGAGCGAGATCGCCAACCGCGACGCCGAGATCGCGCGCCTGAGTCGCGAGCTCAGAGCGGTCCACGGTTCGGTCACGTGGAGGGGATTCCAGCGCGCTCGGGGCAAGGTCTACGGACTCGTGGGCGGCCGCGACTCGCCGGTCGGCCGTGCGATCGGTGCGAGCCTGCGGACGGCGGGGCGTGTCGCCGGGCGACGCTCGACGGCGCCCGGCGTGGCAGGGACGGCCCCGACCGCGCTCGCTCCCGCGCAGGACGCGGGTCGCCCGATCACCTTCCCGACGTTCCCCGACCCGACCGTCTCGATCGTCGTCCCGGTGTACGACGACCCGGCCGTGACGGAGCGCTGCCTGCTCGCGATCCTCCACGCGACGCTCGACGTCACCTACGAGGTCGTCATCGTCGACGACGGCGGGCGCCCGGACATGCGTCGGCTGCTCGACCGCGTGAGCGGCGCGGTCATCCTGCGCAACACGGTCAACCTCGGGTACCTGCGCAGCGTCAACAAGGGCTCGGCGGCCGCGACCGGCAGGCACATCGTTCAGCTCAACAACGACACCGAGCCCCAGCCGGGCTGGCTCGGGGCGCTCGTCGACCGCATGGAGGCCGACGACGAGGTCGGCATCGTCGTCCCGATGCTCCTCTTCCCCGACGGCACGCTGCAGGAGGCGGGCAGCATCGTGTGGCGCGACGGCGGCGCGTGGAACTACGGGCACGGCGACGACGCGACTCGGCCGGCCTACGGCTTCGCCCGCGACGTCGACTACGGGTCGGCCGCGGCGATGCTCGTCCGCGGCAGCCTGTGGCGGGAGATCGGCGGCTACGACGAGCGCTTCGGGCCCGGGTACTACGAGGACGTGGACCTCTGCTTCGAGGCGCGGCGTCGTGGCAGCCGGGTCGTCTACGAGCCTCGGGCGCGGGTCATCCACGTCCTCGGCGGGTCGATGGGGACCGACGTCGAGCAGGGCCTCAAGCGCTACCAGGTCATCAACAAGGAGCTGTTCGTCGAGAAGTGGTCCGAGGCGCTCGCCGATCAGCTCGAGGGCCCGGAGGGGACGAGACTCGAGCTCGCCGCCGACCGTCGCCGGGGGTCGCGTGTCCTCGTCGTCGACCATGCGGTCCCGATGCCCGACCACGACGCGGGATCGCTGCGTATGTTCCACATCGCCCGCAACCTCGTCGACCTCGGTCACCGCGTGACGTTCCTCCCCGACAACCTCGCGGCACCGCAGCCCTACACCGAGGAGCTCGCCGCGCTCGGCGTCGAGGTCTTCTGCGGGGAGATCGACCTCGCCGAGCGCCTGCGGGAGATCGCCGACGAGACCGTGCTCGCGATCCTCAGCCGGCCGTACGTCGCCGCACGCTACCTCCACCTCGTCCGCGGTCTCATGCCGAAGACGCGGCTCGCCTACGACACCGTCGACCTGCACTACGTGCGTGAGCGCCGTCGCGCCGAGGTCGCCGGCCTCACCGACCACCGGATGAGCGACGGGTTTCGCGAGCTCGAGCTCGGCCTCGCCCGGGCGTGCGACGTCACGATCATGGTGAGCGAGGACGAAGCCCACCGGATCAGCGAGGACGCGGGAGGCGTCGAGACCGCCGTCGTCCCGCTCGCGAACCCGATCGTCGAGGACCCGCCGGCGCGCGACGGCCGGTCCGGCATCCTGTTCGTGGGCAACTTCACGCACACGCCGAACGTCGACGCGGTCCAGTTCCTCCTGCAGGACATCATGCCGCTCGTCTGGCGGGAGCGGCCGGGCACGGTCCTCACCATCGCCGGCGGCAACGCCCCGAAGGCGATCTGGGATGCCGCCTCGGACCTCGTCGACGTGCCGGGCTGGGTGCCCGACCTCGACCCGCTGCTCGCGCAGTCCGCGCTGATGGTCGCCCCGCTGCGCTACGGCGCGGGCGTCAAGGGCAAGGTCTCGCAGGCGCTCGCCGCCGGCCTCCCGGTCGTCACGACGCCCCTCGGCGGGGAGGGGCTCGCAGCCGCGCCCGGCACCGAACTGCTCGTCGGGGAGAGTGCGGAGGAGATCGCCGCGCAGATCGTCGTCGCGCTCGAGGACGATGAGCTCTGGGGTCGCCTGTCGGTCGCCGGTCAGGAGGTCGTCCGGCGCACGACCTCGCCCGAGGCGCAGCGGGAGGCGCTGCGCGTCCTGCTCGACGGCGAACCGACGTCCTGACGGACGGACGTCCGGCGCCGGCTCATCCGCAGGTCGCGCCGATGGTGCCCACGCGCGCCTCGCTCACCCGCCCGTCCGGCGATGGGGTGATGCTCACGGTGGCGCTCGTCGCGGCCGGGGGAGCGCTCGCGAAGGTCTGCGAGGGCCGGCCGGTCGCGATCACTCCCGTCGTCGCGTCGGTCGGGCGTGGCGATGTGAACTGGATGACGACCTGCGACGGAACGGTCCCGCGCGACTGGCGTGCATCGACGACGACCGTCTGACCTTCGCAGACGGGGATCGTGCGGAAGATCGCAGCGCTCTCGGCCGCGTCGAAGCCGGGATCGTCGTCGAGCGTGCCCTCCCAGCAGGGCACAGCGCCCGCGAGCCGGTCGTCGCAAGGCCGCGATGTCGCCGGCCGCGGCTCGTCCACGAGCTTCCACAAGGCGTAGTTGCGCCAGCTGTACACGGGCTCGCCGTGGTCGCGCAGCAGGAGGTCGAGTGGCCCCTCGCCGAGCAGGTACCGGTCCTCGCCGCCGAGGATCACCCATTCGATGCCGCGCTCCTGCGCCCAGCTGAAGGCCTCCTCGCCCGTGCTGGGTTGACGCCCATGATCGAGTTCGTAGGCGAGATAGAGCTCACCGGGGGAGTAGAAGTCGCGCGATGTCGAGACGAGCGACCGGCCTGCAAGGGTGGTGATGACGACCGCCCCGGGTGGGGAGACCTCGTCGAACTTCGTGAGGACGGGCCGATCGAACATCGCGGTGTTCTCGTACTCGAGTTCGTCCCATGTGCCGAAGGCCGTCCCGAAGGGCATCTTCTTGTTCGGCGCGTTCCACATGTGCGCAACCGCCACCGGCATCGCTGAGATCGCGAAGACCCCAAGTCCCACCGCCGCCGCGCGCGAGCGCCATGGCCCCCACGGGAGGCCGCGAGCGTTCATCGTGACGAGGATGACCGCGACGAACGAGAGCGGCAGCAGATAGCGCAGGTAGCGGAGGTTCAGCCACCAGAACAGGACGCTCAGGCCGAGCCCGGACCACAGCAGCAGCGTGCCGGGGTGGCGCCGGCGCAGCAACGGCGCGGCAATCAGGGCGAACAGGACGACGACGACGGTGATCCCGAACCCGGCTGGCGGAACGGTCTGCGTGTACAGGGAGGGCTCGGAGAACGACTTGCCGATGTACCAGAGCAATCCCTCGGGTTCGGGTCCGTACGGGAAGTCGTAGGTCTCGTTGACGGGGCGGTAGTACTCGCTGCGGAAGATGTTGTTGTAGGCCGGAAATACCGGGTTGCCCGTGTCGATGAACCGCAGCAAGAGCGGCGGTCCGGCCGTGATGGCCGACCCGACCGCGCCCCAAACGCCCCGTTTCAGCAGTGTGCCGCTCGAGCGTCCCGCAAGGACCCAGCCGACGAGCAGGACGAGCGCGAGCGAGCTGAGATGCAGCTTCATCGAGACGAGCGTCCCGGCCAGGAGGCCGATGACGATGCTCGTCTCGCGTACGGGCAGACGCGCACCTGCCCGCAGCGCTTCCGCCACCGAAACGGCGACGGCGAGCGCTGCAAAAGCGAGAAGCAGGTCGTCGTAGGCGGTCGACGCCTGCCAGAACGCGTGCGGGATGAGGCCGACCGCGACGGCGGCGATCGCGCCGACGCCGACGTGCGGTCGGGCCCAGGAGAACACGGCGAGGGGCACGAGAACGAACGCGGAGAGCTGCATATAGCGCCCTATGGAGTCGCCGTCGAAGAGGTGGCCCGACACGGCGAGGACCTGGAACCAACCCGCGACGTTCATCTGCGGGTGCTCGCGCAGTGGAGCGATCTCGTGGGTGGCCGCCCACAGGGACGGCAGGT
The DNA here is from genome assembly GCA_041603715.1 of Paraconexibacter sp. Lineage (GTDB taxonomy): Bacteria > Actinomycetota > Thermoleophilia > Solirubrobacterales > Solirubrobacteraceae > Paraconexibacter. The sequence continues at coordinate 4,294 of JBFIDS010000288.1, forward strand.
ATTCCTTGCCCGCGAGGGCATCGAACTGGGTCTCGGGTGCCGCCGTGTAGATCGCTGCCCACCCGGCCATGAGAGCGAGGACGCCGAACGCGGCGCTCGTCGCAGGGTCACGCAGCGCCGCGAGGATCGCCGTCCGCCGACCCACGACGAGCCGCCCGACTCGCACGACCCCACTCGTGCCGAGCACGATGACGAGAAGCCCGAGGGTCCACCAGCGGATCCCCTCGACCCGGCCGAGGAGGAGGGTCACGAGGCACACGGGGCCGATGCCGGCGACCCAGGCGACGACGGCACGCTCGGCCAGTGCGACGAGGCCGAGGTGTCGCAGGAGCCGCTCACCGACCTCCCAGGACGTCGCCGTGACGAGGACCGCGAACGTGATCCCGAGGAACTCACCACCCAGGGTCGCGCTCGCCCCGATGATCGCGAGCGCGCCGAGGACCGGTGCCGCGGTCGCCGCCCAACGCCAGCGGGCGGGCAGCGCGATCGCAGCCGCCACGATCACGACGCAGGCGATCAGGTTCACCTCGACGGCCCCCCGGGCCCCCGCCGCCGTGAAGATGCCCTCGGCATCGATGAGATCGAGCGCCTGCACGATCTGGTTGATGAGGACCGCGAGAAGGGCGACGCCGACGAGGGCCACCAGCAGGACCGACCGTGCCGTCGGTCGTGCTGCGGTCCCGAGCGACGCAGATGCCATGCGACGAGTCTGACGGACGTCGTGCGCGCTAGCGTTGCGGGCGTGTCGATCGCGTTCACGCTGGACCTCGAGGACTCGCGCACCGACATGCGACGACCTGTGCGGTTCCCGGCGGTGA
>JBFIDS010000289.1:0-5104 GCA_041603715.1 Paraconexibacter sp.
CCTCATCAACCAGTTCCTCGCCCCGCGCACGAACCGGCGCACGGACGGGTGGGGCGGCTCGGCGGAGAACCGCATGCGGTTCGCGATCGAGGCCGTCGCCCGGACGCGCGAGCGGGTCGGCCCCGACTTCATCCTCGTGTACCGACTCTCGCTCCTCGACCTCGTCCCCGAGGGCCAGTCGTGGGACGAGGTCGTCGCACTCGCCCAGGCCGTCCAGGCGGCGGGCGCGACGATCGTCAACAGCGGCATCGGCTGGCACGAGGCCCGGGTCCCCACGATCGCGAGTTGCGTCCCGCGCGGCGCGTTCGCGTGGGCGACCGAGAAGATCCGCCCCCACGTCCGCGTGCCGCTCGCGGCCGCCAACCGGGTGAACATGCCCGAGCTCGCCGAGCGGCTCGTCGCCGACGGCGTCTGCGACCTCGTCTCGATGGTCCGGCCGTTCCTCGCCGACCCGGAGTGGGTCGCGAAGGCGGCGGAGGGCCGCGCCGACGAGATCAACACCTGCATCGCCTGCAACCAGGCCTGCCTCGACCACGTCTTTCGCAAGCGGATCGCGACCTGCCTCGTCAACCCGCGAGCCGCCCACGAGACCGAGCTGCGCGTCGAGCCGACCGCCGCGCCCCGGCGCGTCGCCGTCGTCGGGGCCGGGCCCGCCGGACTCGCCTGCGCGATGACCCTCGCCGAGCGCGGGCACGAGGTCGACCTCTTCGACGCCGCCGCCGGCGTCGGGGGCCAGTTCACGCTCGCCCGGCGCGTCCCCGGCAAGGAGGAGTTCGCCGAGACGCTGCGCTACTACTCGCGCCGCCTGGAGCTCCTCGGGGTGCGCGTGCACCTCGGGCGCGAGGTGGTGCCCGACGACGTCCGCGAGCACGAGGACGTCGTCGTCGCGACCGGCGTGCGCCCGCGGACCCCGGTGATCGACGGCATCGACCACCCGAGCGTGCGCAGCTACGTCGAGGTCCTCGAGGGGGCCGAGGTCGGGGACCGGGTGGCGGTCATCGGCGCCGGTGGGATCGGCGTCGACGTCACCACCTTCCTCGTCCACGAGGACGAGCCGTGGGAGAGCGGGTGGGGCGTCGGGGACCCCGAGCAGCATCGCGGCGGACTCGCGCCGGCGGCGATCGCCGCACCCGCGCGAACGGTGACGCTGATGCAGCGCTCCTCGGGCCGCATCGGCCGCGGACTCGGGAAGACGACCGGCTGGATCCACCGGGCCGCGCTCGTCCGGGCCGGGGTCGTCCAGCTGTCGGACGTCAGCTACGAGCGCATCGACGACGAGGGCCTCCACGTCCGGGTCGACGGTGGCTCGCGGCTCGTCCCGGTGGACACGGTCGTCGTCTGCGCGGGGCAGGAGTCGCGACGCGACCTCCACGACGCGCTCGCGGGCACGCGCGAGAACGTCCACCTCATCGGCGGGGCGAAGCGCGCCGCGGAGGTCGACGCGAAGCGGGCGATCGACGAGGGGACGCGCCTGGCGGCGCGCCTGTAGCCGCGTCGCGGCTACCGCGCGCCGAGGCGCGTCACCAGGCGCCGCAGCTCGGCGAACGCGGGCTTCGCCGTTCCGTCGTCGCGCAGGACGCCGTACTGGTGCTCGAAGTGCCGGCTGGAGGAGTCGGCGTCGCGCAGGTTGAACCAGCGGTAGTCGCTCACGCCGTACACACGGCGCAGCCGCGAGACCGTGCGGACCGACTCCCGCATGACGAGCACCTGGTTGGACTCCGAGCGGCCGGGGCCGGTCGGGTAGCCGTTCTCGGTGATGTGGAGCTTCACGCGACGCCCGAGGCCGGCCGACGGGAGGTTCTTCCTGCGCAGGGTGCGCAGCGCACGCGTGATGTGGCGGCGCACCCCGGCGCGGGTCGGCTTCGAGGCCGGCCACGTCGAGGGGTAGACGTCGACGCCCACCCAGTCCACGCTCCTCGCGAAGCGCTTGCCGCCGAGCCGTCGCAGGTCGCGCCAGAAGCCGCGATCGGCGACGCTCTCGGCCACGTTGAAGCCGACCGTGACCCGCCGGACCTTCATGCGCCGAAGCTCGCTGCGGGCGGCGACGACGCCGCGCACGAGCGCCTTGCGGGCGCCGGGAAAGGCCCCGTCCCCGGCGTCGGGGGCGTTCTCGACGTTCACCTCGTTCGTGATCTGCAGGCCGAGGAGCGCGGGATGCTTCCCGAGGCGGCGGACGGCCTTGCGGACCCCGCGCACGTAGCGGTCGACGGCGACCCCGGCCTTCCGGCTCACCGGCTTGTGGCGCAGGACGAACTCGGCCTTGAAGCCCTCGCGGTGGTAGCGGTCGAGCTCGGACCTCGCCCACTGGAGGTGGCCGTCGAGCGCGGACGTCCCGTCGATCTCGGTGTAGAGGTGCATGACGAGCGCGCGACGGTCGCCCTGCAGGCGCTTCAGCGCGTCGATCTCGGAGAACGCAGCGGCCTTGCCGGCCGTCGGCGGGGCGAGGACGGTGCCGACGCCGCCGCCGGGGTAGATCCCGAAGCGGAGAGGGGAAGGAGCCTTCGCCGCCGCGGCCGGCTCGACGTGCGAGCGGCCCGCGAGGAGGGCGAAGGCGATGAGGACGAGCCCACCGACGGTGACGATGAGCGGTCGGAGGTTTCCGAGCGCCATACCCCCGCCATCGGCGCGAGCGTCCGGTCGTGCGGCATGTCAGCGTCCGAGAGGGACGGATGTACGGTACGCGAAGGTCGGGGAACGGAGGCCCGTCCACCGCGCGGGCGGCGTCAGGCGCGCTGCGTCTCCGGCGCCTCGATCGGCCAGCCCTCCCGCTCCCAGAGGGGGACCCCGCCGTCCACGACATGGATGACGTCGCGCGCGCCGAAGCGCTGGAGGAGGCTCGCCGCGACCGCGGAACGCTGACCGGACCCGCAGATCACGGCGGTCGGACGGGCCGGGTCGATGCCGGTCGGAATCTCGCGGACGTCGTGGTAGGGAGCGTGGACGGAGCCCGGGATGTGGCCGCCGTCCCATTCGTCCTGCTCGCGGACATCGAGGATCTGCACGCCGTCGGGGTCCTCGGCCCACTGGGCGTGGAGGTCAGGGACCGTCATCCGCGGCACGCGCGCGACGTCGAGCTTGTCCTCCCGCCACGATGTCATCCCGCCCGCGAGGTACCCGGCGATGTCGTGCAGTCCGACCGCGGCGGCGAGCCCCGCGGCCTCGAGAGCGTCCTCGTCGTCGCGGCCCACGATCACGAGCGGCTGCTCCGGGTCCGCGAGCCACGCGAGCTTCGACCCGAAACCCGCCCGCCTGGACGTGATGCACAGCGCCCCGGGGATGTGCGCCTCGTCGAACTGGAGCTCGGTGCGGATGTCCACGAGAAGGGCCCCCGCGTCCGCGGCGTGCTCGACCTGCCGGGGGGTGAGGGGATGGGCCTGGACGGTGTCCTTCACGAGGGGGCCGCGGTTGATGGCGACGATGTTCTCGAAGTTCGGGGGCTGCGGCCCGAGGGCCGCGGTCGTCCGCCGGACGAACTCGTCGACGTCGTCGACGCGAAGAAGCTCCTGGTGGGCGCGCTCGAAGCCGACCGTGGAGGACACCTTGAGGTCCATCCCGGCACCGCCACATAGGGAACCACCGAGATGACCGGGCCACACCTCGGTCGTCTCCGGCAGCGAGAGGAGACGCTCGCCGAGCGAGCGGAAGATGTCCCGCGCGCCGTCCTCCTCGTCGACCGCGAGATCCGGGCGCGCGATGTCCCCGACGAAGAGGGAGTCCCCGGTGAGGACCGCCCACGGCTCGTCCCCGCGCGAGGAGTCGACGAGGGCGAACGCCGTGTGCTCCGGGCGGTGCCCCGGGGTGTGGAGCGCACGGACGGTGAGCGAGCCGAGCTCGAGCTCCCACCCGTCGTCGAACGGCACGTGGTCGTACTCCGCGCCGGCGTCGCGATGGATGTGGATCGTCGCGCCCGTCGCTGCGGCGAGCCGGCCGTGACCCGAGACGTGATCGGCGTGGTTGTGCGTCTCGAGGACGTGCTCGATGCGCACCCCGAGGTAGCGGGCGAGACGCAGGTACTCGTCGATGTCGAGGCGGGGATCGACGACGGCGGCGACCCCGGCGGAGTCGTCACCGACGAGGTAGCTCGCGCAGCCGAGGTCGTCGTGGGTGAGCTGGCGGAAGATCATGAACCCCCGGGTACCCAGCAGCGTGCCGATCCTCACGTCGCCCGGCGTCTCGTTTCGGCGGCGGCTGATTGCGACCGGGCCGTGCGGGTACACGTCCGGGGTGACCCAACGAACCGAGACAGAAGAGACCACCGGAGGCATGGTGGGCAAGCTCGCCGGCAAGGCGAAGGAGCTCGCAGGCTCCCTCACCGGCAACGAGACCCTCGCCCGCGAGGGACGCCTGCAGGACGCCCGTAGCGATGCCGACCTCGAGGCTCGTCAGCGCAGCGCCGGCGCCGCGCGTGAGGACGCGGCCGCGGAGGTCGCCGCCGAGAAGGCCGAGGTGGAGGCCGAGCACGCGCGCCTCTCGGCCCAGGTGGAGACGCGCGAGAAGGAGGAGCGCATCGAGCGCGACGAGACGCGCGAGAAGCGCGCGGCCGGACAGCGCGAGCGCGAGATCGCCCTCCGCGCGGCGGAGGAGCGCGGGACCGCATCGACCCTGGAGAAGGAGGCCGCCGCCGCCGAGCGTCGCGCCGACACGCTCGACCCCAAGGAGACCTCATGAACCCCGTCAGGACGACCACGAGGACGACGCTGCGGCTCGTCCGCCTGCCCGCGGACCTCGCCATCCGGCTCGTCGGGCGGCGCTCCAGCGCCGGCCAGGCCGCCCAGGTGGTCGTCGACCGTGCCGACGCCGTCGCCCGTGAGGCGGCCGGCCGCATGACCGGCGACGACGCGCTGCGGGCCGAGGCCCGCATGGCCCGCGAGGCCGCGAGCACCCGCGAGAAGGCCGTGGATCTGCGCGAGGAGGCCGAGGAGCGCCGCGAGCGGGCGGACACCCGGCGCGAGTACGCCGCGAACGCCGCCGAGAAGCAGAAGGCCGACGCCGAGCGCCGCGCGCAGGCCCGCAAGTCGCGCGCCCGCAAGGATGCGGCGTCGGAGCGCGAGGAGCAGCGTGAGCGCGAGGAGCGCGACAAGCTCGCCTCGCTCGAGCACAAGCG
>JBFIDS010000290.1:0-5080 GCA_041603715.1 Paraconexibacter sp.
CCACCGTTACCACCCCGCGGTGGTGGCGCAGTTCGTCGCGACGATGGAGGAGCTCTGTCCCGGTCGCGCGTTCCTGGGCGTCGGGTCCGGGGAGTCGCTCAACGAGTCACCCTGCGGGATGGACTGGCCGTCGACAGGCGAGCAGGTCGCCCGCATGGACGAGGCGCTCGAGATCATCACCCGCCTCCTCGACGGGGACCGCCTCGACCACGACGGACCGCGGTTCCGCACGAAGGCCGCCTACCTCCACACCCGCGGTGAGCTGCGCCCGCCGGTCTACGTCTCGGCGTTCGGGCCCGATGCCGCCGCCGTCGCCGCGCGTCGCGGCGACGGGCTGTGGACGCTCGGGGACCCCGACACGGCGCCGGACCTCATCGACGCCTACCGGGGGGCGTGCGACGACGCCGGCCGGGAGCCCGGCGAGGTCATCCTCCAGGTCGGCATGTCGTGGGCCGACGACGACGAGGCTGCGCTCGAGGGCGCCCGGGTCTGGAAGGCGACGCAGCCGATGGAGTTCTTCACCGACGACTGGCACGACCCTCGGGCGATGCAGGCGAAGGCGGCCGACGAGGTCTCCGACGACGAGTTCCGCGACGCCTACATCGTCAGCTCCGATCCGGAGGTCCACGCCGACAGGATCCGCGAGGTCGAGCGGATGGGCGCGACCGTCGTCTGCATCCAGAACGCGTCGGGCTCGGCCCCCGAGCAGGCGCTGCAGGTCTACGGTGACAGCGTGCTGCAGACGCTCCGCGGCGCGCGGGCCTGACCGCCGCAGCGACCGTTCGGGGGACACGCTTCCCCCGAGTGGGGCTGCCACGACGCGCGCGGGATTGACAGGCTCCGCGACGCGCGCCTTCGCGCGCAATCCCCCACCACGAAGGAGTCAGACCGTGAAGACGCGCATCACCGAGCTGTTCGGGATCGAGCATCCGATCATCCAGGGTGGGATGCACTACGTCGGCTACGCCGAGCTCGCCTCGGCGGTCTCGAACGCCGGGGGGCTCGGGATCATCACCGGCCTCACGCAGCCCACGCCGGAGGACCTCGCGAACGAGATCGCCCGCTGCCACGAGATGACGGACAAGCCGTTCGGGGTCAACCTCACCTTCCTGCCGTCGTTCGCCGAGCCGCCCTACCCGGAGTACATCCAGGCGATCCTCGAGGGCGGCGTCAAGGTCGTCGAGACGGCGGGCCGCAACCCGCAGGAGCATCTCCCGGTGCTGAAGGACGCCGACGTCAAGGTCATCCACAAGTGCACATCGGTCCGTCACTCCCTCAAGGCGCAGGCGATCGGCTGCGACGCCGTGAGCGTCGACGGCTTCGAGTGCGGCGGTCACCCCGGCGAGGACGACATCCCGAACATGATCCTGCTGCCGCGGGCCGCGGACGAGCTGAGCATTCCGTTCGTCGCTTCGGGGGGCATGGCCGACGCGCGCAGCCTCGTCGCGGCGCTCGCGCTCGGCGCGGACGGCATGAACATGGGGACGCGCTTCATCGCGACCGTCGAGGCGCCCGTCCACCAGAACGTCAAGGAAGCTCTCGTCGCCGCCGATGAGCGCGACACGCGGCTCATCATGCGCCCGCTGCGCAACACCGAGCGCGTGCTCACGAACGCGGCCGTCGAGTCGATCCTGCAGATCGAGGCCGAGAAGGGCGCCGACGTCGGCATCGACGACGTCCGGCAGTACGTCGTCGGGGCGCAGAACCGCAAGGTCCTCAAGGACGGCGAGATGGACGCCGGTGCGTGGAGCTGCGGCATGGTCGCCGGGCTCATCAAGGATGTCCCCACATGCGCGGAGCTCATCGAGCGCACGATGGCCGAGGCCGAGGAGCTCATCGCGCAGCGGCTCGCCGGGCTCCTCGGCGGGGAGGCCGTCACCACCTGATCCGCGCGGGGTCCACCCGCGTGTCGGCCCGTCCGGTCGCCGGCACCCGCACGACCCGCGCCCGCGGCGCCGACGCCGCGGGCGGTCGGGGTGTCCGGCCTCGACGCTAGAACTGCACCATGCGTTCGGCGATCGTGTCGCGGTGGCGAGAGGCGGTGAACGGGTTCTGGCTCGTCCCGGGCATGGTGGCGGTGCTCATCGCCTCTCTCTCGCTCGCCCTCGTCGCGCTCGACCGGAGCATCGGCTCGGACGGGGCGCTCGGCTTCGGGGGGGACCCGCCCGCGGCCCGTGACCTGCTCGGGGTCATCGCCGCCTCCCTCATCACGGTCGCGGGCCTCGCCTTCTCGATCACGATGGTGACGCTGCAGCTCGTCTCCTCTCAGTTCAGTCCTCGCGCTCTGCGGGGACTGCTCGGCGACCGGCCCAACCAGGTCGTCGTCGGGCTGTTCCTCGGGGTGTTCGCGTACTGCGTCCTCGTCATGCGCACCCTGAGCGAAGGGGGACCAGGGCAGGACGAGTTCGTTCCCGGCATCGCGGTGACGACCTCGATCGGGCTCGCGTTCGTGGCGCTGGCCGCGCTCGTCTACTTCATCCACCACGTCGGCCAGGTCGTCCAGGTCTCGGAGATCGCCGCCGACATCGGCCGGCGTGCGCTCGCCGGCGTGGAGAGCGTGGCCGGATCGGGCGAGGAGGTCGAGGATCCGCTCGACGCGTGGCGACTCTCCGGCCCGCCGGCGACGAGCCAGGCCGTCCGCCCCGGTTTCGTGCAGTCGATCGACGCGGGCGCGCTCGCGCGCAACCTCGCGTGCGACGCGGATGTGCGCGTCCACGTCAATGTCCGCCCCGGGGACTTCGTCACCGAGGCCGACACCCTCCTCGAAGCGTGGCCGCAGGAGGCGGTCGCGGGGTCCCTGGACGCTGCGTCGCGCTCGGCGATCATCATCGCCGACGAGCGAGACGACGCGCAGGACGCCGGCTACCCGGTGCGGCTCCTTGCGGACATCGCCCTGCGAGCTCTGTCCCCGGGGATCAACGATCCGACGACGGCGGCGACCGCCATCGGCTACCTGAGAGCCGCTCTCGAGCGAGCCGCCGCGCTCCCGGACCCGCCGCGCGTCTCGGAGCGAGATGCGCACCGGGCGACGATCGTCCATTCCCGTCAGCGGTTCGAGGAGCTCCTCGACGAGGGCGTCGGCGAGCTGTCGCGCACCGTCGGAACGTACGCCTACGGCCCTCTCCTGCACCTCCTCGACACCGTCGAGCGCGAGGCGCAGCGCGGCCCCCGTCCGGAGCGTGCCAAGGCCGTCACGGCCTACCGCGACGAGGTCGCGCGCGTCCGCCTCGCGGCCGGGTGACGCCGTGGGCAGAGTGCCCGCCGTCAGCCCGTCGCGTCGCGGCTCACGGGGACCTCGCTGGTCTCGTCGGTCGCGGACGTCGCCGCGACGGTGAGCGTGAAGGTGAGGCCGCGGCGTGACCCGAGCGCCTTGCGGAGCTTCGAGACCTGCGCGCGCGTGAGCGCGGGGCGCACGATCCGCGACTGGGCGGCGCCGAGCTTCAGCGTCGTCGCGCGGAGCTTCACGCTCACCGGCTCACGGCGCTTCTTCCCGCGCTCGGGCGTCGGCGCGGAGCGCTCGGAGACGTCGCCGGTCACGCGCATGGTGCAGACCGTGTCGCATCGGACCCGCAGCGGGATCGACCGCATCGACAGCAGCTTCGAGGAGCGCAGCACGCGCACGTCGACCTCGGGGCCCGGCGGCGGCGGGAGCGTCGGGCTCTTCGGTGCGGGCGGCGTCCCGAGCGGGGGGAGGGGCGCGCACGGGGCCGCGGCGGGGGCTGCGAGCAGGAACTGCTGCACGCGGTTGTTCCCCTGGTCGGTCACGGTGAGCAGTCCGTTGCAGTCCACGCTGACGCCGGTCGGGTAGGTGAACTGCCCGGTCCCCGTCCCGCGCCGGCCGAGGGTGAGCAGCCGCTCCCCGTTGGGGCCGAACTTCTGGACACGGTTGTTCCCGCGGTCGGCGACCCACAGGTTGCCGGCCCCGTCGAGCGTGATCTGCGCGGGAGCGTTCAGCTTCCCGAGCTTCTTGCCGGTCCCCCCGAAGGAGCGCACCTCGCGTCCGTCGGGCGCGTAGACGCGGATGCGGTTCGACGTGTCGCTCGCGTAGGTGAGCCCGCCCTCGGGCGTGACCGCGACCCCGCGCACCGCACCCGTCCCGGTCTGGGCGCCCAGGTACTCGCCGTTGGCCCGGAAGCGCACGATTCGACGGTTGCCCGTGTCGGCGACGACGAGCGTGCCGCCCGCCGTGATCGCGAGGGCGGAGGGGTCGGACATCTGGCCCGGACCGGCCCCCTGCGTGCCGATCGAGCGCACCGGCTGGCCGGTCTTGCGCGAGAAGACGAGGATCCGGCCGCGGCGCTGGTCGAGCACGTAGGCGGTCCCGGCGCCGTCGAAGGCGACCGCGACCGGGCGCGGGAGCACGGTGGGCCCGGGGTTCGGCGAGCCCCAGCTCGTGAGGACGCGGCCCGAGGGGTCGAGGAACTCGACCCGGCCGTTGACCGAGTCGGTGACCGCGCGGTAGCCCTGGGCGTCGGCCGCGACGCCCGCAGGGTTGTTGAACTGCCCCTGGGAGCGGCCCGAGCGCCCGAACGACCGCAGCTGGCGACCCTCCCTGTCGTAGACGTCGATACGGTCGTTGCCCGTGTTCGCGACGTAGACGTGGCCGGACGGGCCGACCGCGAGCCCGCGGACGTAGGCCATGCGTCCCGGCCCGGTGCCGAAGCCGCCCCAGCGCGAGACGTACTTGTACCGCGGCGCGGTGCCGAAGCGGACGATGCGGTGGTTGAGGTTGTCGGCGACGAACGTGCGTCCGGCCGAGTCGAGCGCGACGCCGTAGGGGAAGCTGAGCTCGCCGGGACCGTTGCCCTCGCCGCGGCCCACGTCGCTCAGCAGCCGCCCGCCGGTGTCGTAGGCCCGGATTCGGTGGTTCTGGTCGTCGGCGACGAGCAGGCGCGTCCCGCGGACGGCGAGTCCCTTCGGGTAGGCGAGCTGCCCCGGCGGCACGAGGACCATGCCGGCCCCGCCGTCGAGCTCGAAGTGCTGGATGCGGTCGTTCCCGCTGTCGGCGACGAAGAGATGCGTCGAGGAGGCGGCGAGCCCGCCGCCGGCACCGGCGTCGTTGCCGCCGCCGGCGCCGAAG
>JBFIDS010000291.1:0-5078 GCA_041603715.1 Paraconexibacter sp.
GCCTGGGTCTGCTCGTCGGCCTCGAAGTAGGGCATGAGCTCGGCGTAGGTCGACCCGATGATCGCGTCGCCGCCGATCGAGACGGCGGTCGAGACGCCGAGGCCTGCCGCGGTGAGCGTCGAGGAGATCTCGGTCGTCATGCCGCCCGAGCGGCTCATCACGCCGACGGGTCCGGGCTGGTAGGCCTGCGCGGCGTTCTTCGCCGGGCCGCCGATGCCGCCCATCTTCGCGACGCCGGGGACGACGAGGCCGAGGCAGTTCGGGCCGATGATGCGGGCGCCCTTGAGGTCGGCGAGCTCGACCATGGCGGCGACGTCTCGGCGGGGGATGCGCTCCGTGACGACGACGACCGTCTTGATGCCGGCGTGGAGCGCCTCGAAGACGGCGTCCTTGGTGCCGGCGGGCGGGACCGTGACGACGGAGCCGTCCGGGACCGCGCCGCCGTTGTGCTCCACGAGCTGGGCGATGGTGTCGAAGACCGGGACGCCGTGGACCTCACGGCCCTTGCGGCCGGGGGTGACGCCGCCGACGATCTTCGAGCCGTAGTCGAGGCACTCGCGGGTGAGGTTGACCGCCTCGCGCCCGGTGATGCCCTGGATGATGAACGTCGTGTTCTCGTTGAGGAGGATGCTCATGCGGGGGTCCCCTGAATCTTGGCGACAGCGCGACCGGCGGCGTCCCAGAGGGAGACGGAGCGGTCGCAGTACTCGATGCCGTACTTGTCGAGGATCTTGAAGCCCTCGTCCTCCCACGCACCGGGGATGCGGAAGATCGCGATCGTCTCGGCCGGGTCCTTGCCGAGCTCGAGGCAGGCCTTGATGACGCCGCGCGCGACGATGTCGACGCGGGTGTTCGAGACGATCGACATCATCACCGCGATCTGCTCGACGCCGTCCTTCTCGAGGACGGCCTTCGCGAGACCGCAGGCCTTTGCGACCGACGGGTTGCCGCCGATCTCCGAGTAGTTCGCGGGGCGGCCCCCCTGCTGGCGGACGGCGTCGGTGAGCGTGAGCGACCCGCCGCCGGCACCGATGATGAGGCCGATGTTCCCGTCGAAGCCGTTGTCCTTGCCCTGGATGACGCCGCGATGGTCGGCGGAGTCGACGGCGAGGACGGCCTGCTCGAACGTCGAGGGGACGTAGCTCTCGCGCGTGCCCTCCTCGGGGCCGATGCCGAGGGCCTTGATGAGCGCCTTCTGGCGGCCCATGCCCTCGTTCTCCATCTCCATGTGCGCGTCGAGGGCGACGAACGTGCCGTCGTTGAGCTCGGCGAGCGGGTTGATCTCCGCGAGGAGCATGTCGTTGTCGAGGAAGAGCTGGGCGAGCCGCGCGAGGATGGGCGTGCAGCGCTGCAGCGCCTTGCCGGTGACGCCCGCGTCGGCGATGACCTGCTTGGCCATGAAGTCGCTGAAGGGCTGCAGGGTCGAGAAGTGGCCGCGGCCGACGTGGTCGGGGTGCTCCTCGGCGACCTGCTCGATGTCGATGCCGCCCATGTCGCTGAAGAGCATGAGGGGCTTCTTCGCCGCGCCGTCCCAGACGACGCCCATGTAGTACTCCTGCTTGACCTCGGCCTTCGGGTCGACGAGCACGCCGCGCGGCTCCAGCCCGTTGATCGTGAGCTGCAGGATGTCCGCGGCGTGGGCCTGCGCCTCCTCGGGCGTGTCGGCGAACTTCACGCCGCCCGCCTTCATGCGCCCGCCCGTGAGCACCTGGCTCTTGATGACCGTGGGACCGCCGATCCGGGCGGCGATCTCCTTCGCCTCGGCGGCGTCGGTCGTGAACCCGTAGTCGGTCACGGGGATCCCAGCGCGCTTCACGATCTCGCGCGCCTCGTACTCGAAGAATCTCATCGCGGCCGGGACCTTATTGCTTGCGGGGCCGCGAGCGCACTTGGCGCGTCGGCGGGGGGTGAACAGGGGGACCTTGCGACCTCGTACATCACATGGATGAACGAGGAAACACGGTCCGCGAGCAGCGGCTGCTGGCGCAGGCGACGGGGCAGTTCGGGTTGCTGCACCACGAGCACCTCCGCGCCGCCGATCTCGGTCGGGGCGCCATCGCCCGACGGGTCGAGACGGCGCGCCTCACGCGGCTGCACGACGAGGTGTACGCATTCGGGCACACGGCGTTGCGAGACGAGGGCGTCTGGCTGGCGGCGCAGTGGGCGGTCGGGGAGGACGCGGTCCTCTCACACCGCACCGCGGCCGCGTTCCACGGATGGACGCTGCTGGACGGCATCGACACGTCGGTGGTCCACGTCACGACGACCGCATCGCGCCGGTCGCGGCGGGGGATCGTCGTCCATCGGGTGCGCCGGCTCGACCGCGTGGACGTCTTCCACTCCGGCCACTTCGTCGTCACGGCGATCCCGAGGACCTTCGTCGACCTCGCTGACGTGCTCGCATGGGAGCAGTTCCGCGCGGTCGCCGACGCGCAGCCGGCGCTGCGGCTCGACAGGATCCGCGAGGCGCAGGCGCGCGCACCGAACCGGCGCGGCGCGCCGCTCGTCACCCGGCTCATCGAGGCCGACGACGCGCACACCAAGTCGGAGTTCGAGCGGCGGTTCCTGCGCTTCCTCGCCGCCCACCGCCTGCCGCGGCCCGACGGCGTGAACGTGCCTCTCGCCGGCCACAAGGCCGACTGCGTGTTCTCCGAGCGGCGGGTGGTCGTCGAGCTCGACGGCCGGGCCTTCCACCGCCGGCGCGCCCAGATGCGCGCGGACCGCGCGCGCGACACCGACTACCAGCTCGCGGGGTTCCGGATCATGCGGCTCGTCTGGGACGACCTGCATCCCGACGAGGGGCCGCGGACGGCCCGGCGGCTGCGGCAGATGCTCGCTGCGGGCGGCAGGTGACGGACCGTGCGACGCGATGCATCACATGGATGCACTGCGTCTCACGGTCCGCACGCAGACCGGCTCAGAACTCGTAGGCCTCGCGGAGCTCGTCGTCCTTCTCGGCGAGCATGCGCGCGAGGTCGACCATGACCTTGCACTGCTTCCACGTCGCGTCGTCCTGCATCTTGCCGTCGATCATGTGGACGCCCTTGCCGTCCGGGATCGCCTCGAGGACCTTCTTCGCGAAGAGGACCTCGTCGACCGGCGGCGAGAAGACCTTCTTCGCGATGCCGATCTGGACGGGGTGCAGCGACCAGGCGCCGACGCAGCCGAGGAGGAACGCGGCTCGAAACTGCGCCTCGCAGGCGGCGACGTCCTTGATGTCGCCGAACGGGCCGTAGAAGGGGAGGCAGCCGTTCGTCGTGCAGGCGTCGACCATGCGGGCGATCGAGTAGTGCCACGGGTCCTGCTGCGCCGTGAGGCGCGTCTGGCCCTCGACGATCCCGCCCTCGGAGTCGAGCTCGGGGTCGCTCATCGAGACGTAGCCGGGGTGCCCGCCGCCGACGCGCGTCGTCTTCATCCGCCGGGAGGCGGCGAGGTCGGCGGGACCGAAGGACATCCCCTGCATGCGCGGGGACGCCGCGGCGATCTCGTCGACGTGGGCGACGCCCTGGGCGGTCTCGAGGATCGCGTGGACGAGGAGCGGCTTCTTCACGCCCGCCTTCGCCTCGAGCTGGGCGAGGAGACGGTCGATGTAGTGGATGTCCCACGGGCCCTCGACCTTCGGGACCATGATGACGTCGAGCTTGTCCCCGATCTCGGTGACGAGCGTCGTGAGGTCATCGAGGCACCACGGGCTGTCGAGCGCGTTGATCCGCGTCCACAGCTGCGTCGAGCCGAGGTCGATCTCCTTGCCGACGGTGACGAGACCCTCGCGCGCGGACTCCTTGCGGTCGACCGGGACGGCGTCCTCGAGGTTGCCCAGGACGATGTCGGCCTTCGCCGCGATGTCGGGCAGCTTGGCCCGCATCTTCTCGTTGGACGCGTCGAAGAAGTGGATCATCCGCGAGGGCGGGAACGGGACCTCGGTGACCGGGTCCGGGGCGCCGACGCACAGGGGCTTGAGGAAGTCGCGAGGGGAGCGCATAAGGCCGCGAACGGTATCTGCGGACCGGGGTGCTCGTCGGCTCGCGCGTGCCAGGACGCGCAGACACGGTCCGATCCGGCACCATTGCGCGTCCTATGAGCGAGAACTTCACCACTGACCAGCGCGAGCGCGAGGCGTCCGGCGCCCACGCCTACGGCCGTTACTTCGAGGAGTTCGAGGTCGGCGCGGTCTACAAGCACTGGCCGGCGAAGACCGTGACCGAGGCGGACGACCACATGTTCTGCCTCATCACGATGAACCACCACCCGCTGCACATCAACGACGTGTACGCGAAGCAGTCCCAGCAGGGCCGCAACGTCGTCGTCGGTCCGCTCGTCTACTCGCTCGCCCTCGGCATGAGCGTCTCGGACGTCTCGGGCAAGGCGATCGCGAACCTCGCGACCGAGGAGCTCAGCCACCCCAACCCGGTCTTCCACGGCGACACGCTGTTCTGCGAGACCGAGGTCCTCGAGGCGAAGGCGTCGAAGTCGAAGCCCGACCGCGGTGTCGTGAAGGTCCACACCCGCGTCCTCAACCAGGACGGCACGCTCGTCGCCGAGTTCAAGCGCCTCGTCCTCGTCCCGAAGAAGAACCCCGGCGCCTGACGGCTGGCCGGTCGTCCGGTGGCACGCCGCCGGACGACCGGGCCCGTGAAGCCCGGACACGGCCGCCGCGTGACGGCGCGAGGACGATCGCCCGCCATCCGGCGCGCTCCCGGCCGCCGGCCGGACGCAGCTCGCGCCGGGCGAGCACCTCCCGCAGCACGAGGCGCATCTCGAGCTCCGCGAAGCTCGCGCCGAGGCACCGCCGGATCCCACCGCCGAAGGGGAGCCAGGTCGTCGGGGCCGGCTGGACCCCGTCCTCCGCGTCCATCCATCGCTGCGGGACGAACGCGTGCGGATCGGGGAACGCGGCCGCATCCCTCCCGGCGAGCCAGATGCACGGCACGACGACGGTGCGGGCGGGGAGGAGGCCCGTCCGCAGCTCGAGCGGCTCGAGGAGGCAGCGGCCGACGACCGGGATCGGCGGGTGCAGGCGCAGCGTCTCCCGCACGACGGCGGTGAGGACCGGGGCGCCCGTGCCGCGCACGGCGCCC
>JBFIDS010000292.1:0-5078 GCA_041603715.1 Paraconexibacter sp.
AGTGCACCGACGCCGTCGGTG
The DNA here is from genome assembly GCA_041603715.1 of Paraconexibacter sp. Classification (GTDB taxonomy): domain Bacteria; phylum Actinomycetota; class Thermoleophilia; order Solirubrobacterales; family Solirubrobacteraceae; genus Paraconexibacter. The sequence goes on from JBFIDS010000292.1 coordinate 22, forward strand.
CTCTCGTGCGTCGTGGGTCCTAAGCTGCGTCGATGGCCGATCCCGAGACGACCCCTCCCGACCCTGCGGACGCGAAGGGCTGGTGCGTGTGCGGGCAGAAGGTCGTCATCGCCGACGCCCAGGCCGTCACGCTGAGCAACGGCCGACCGGGCTGGCAGGGGTACTGCCCGGAGTGTGGCTCGCCGCTGTTCGCGATCCGGCGGACGCCGAAGGCGGCGGGCTGACCCAGCGCGTGACGCGTAGGGGTCAGGTCACGATCCCGCGGGCCGTGCGGGATCGGCCCGGCATCACACCCGGCACCGAGGAGCTCGTGGCGTCAGGCTGCCGCTGGCACGCGGTCCCGGGAGGCGTTCCCGCGGGAACGCCTCCGTGACGGGAGCGATGTGTCTGTGAGGAGCGCTGCGCTCACGCGGAAGCAGGTGCGTCTCTCCGGGCAGGGGTCACTGACGTTTCGGGTGATATCCACACGTTTCGTAAGCCACCCACGCTGGCAGGGTCCGCGCGGCCTCGCTTCTCGTATCGCGCGGAGTCAGCGGTCCCTCGAACACCGAGCCCTCCCCAAAGCGCTCCCGCGGAGACGCTTCGGCCTCCGCCCGCGGGCAGGACGCGCACCTCCCGCCGGTGCCGGTGGCCGGCGACGAGGGGGGTGTGTCCCCTCCCCCATCCGTCCGCCCGCCCTCCAACCCGAGGCGCGCCGGACGACGAAGGGGACAATGGAACGTGGGCTCTACATCGCCGCCGCCGGGATGCTCTCCGAGATGACGCGGCAGGACCTCCTCGCCAACGACCTCGCGAACGCGAACACCTCCGGCTACAAGGCCGACCGCGTGTCCCAGAACGCGTTCGCGGCGGAGCTCGATCTCGTGAACCGCAAGACGGGGGCTCCGATCGGCGCGCTCGGATTCGGCTCCCAGATCGCGACGCAGCGCACCGATCTCTCGGCCCAGCCCCTGCGCGACACGGGCGAGCCGCTCGATCTCGCGATCATGGGCGACGGCTTCTTCCAGGTGCAGACGGCCGAAGGCGTCCGTTACACGCGTGACGGCTCGTTCACCTCCAACGCGCAGGGCCAGCTCGTCGACCAGCTCGGCGACGCCGTCCTCGGCCCGGGCGGCCAGCCCGTCACCGTGAACGCGGACGGGACCGTGGACGCGGCCGCCGTGGGCGTCGTCGCACTCGCCGACGCGCGCAAGGCCGGCGACGGGCGCTTCACCGGCGCCCCCGCGGCCGGTGCTCCCGTCGGCGAGGTCCGCACCGGTGCCCTGGAGGCCTCCGGCGTCGACGCGGCGCGCGCCATGGTCGACATGATGGCCTCGCTGCGCGCCTTCGAGACCGGGCAGCGCGCGATCACGACGATCGACGACACGCTGCGCCTCGCCGCCGGCCAGCTCGGCTCGGTGACGAGCTTCTGAGCGACCCGGCGCGCCGGACGGACCTGGACGCACGTCCGAGTCCCGTTCAAGGCGCGCCGATCGCCGCCGACCACCCCGGACGACCCGGAGCCCCCGACTGGACCGCCCTGTGGCGGAGGCCGGACTCCATCCCTCCCTCCCTCAAGAGGAGACCGGAACACAAGTGTTGGAAGGCATGTACACGGCAGCCGCCGGCATGGCGGCGCAGCAGCGGCGTCTCGACGCCCTGTCGAACGATCTCGCGAACGTCTCCACGACGGGGTACAAGCATGTCCGCGTCGCGTTCCGCGACCTCGTGTACACGCAGGCCGCCCGCGGGGGCGCGCCCGGCGTCGAGCTGGGATCGGGCGCCGCGATCACGACGCTCGGCCGCACGACCCAGCAGGGCGCCGTCCGCGACACCGGCCAGCCGCTCGACGTCGCGATCTCCGGGGAGGGCTACCTCGCCGTCCGCCTGCCGGACGGGACGATCGGCCTCACCCGCGACGCGCAGCTGCGCCTCGACTCCCAGTCCCGCCTCGTCACCGCGACCGGCGGGCTCCTCCTCGAGCCGAACATCACGCTCCCGGCAGGCACGCAGCCCGACGGGGTGACGATCGGCGCCGACGGCACCGTGAGCGCCGGCGGCGCCGTGCACGGCCGCCTGCGCCTCGTCACCGTCCCGGCCCCCGCACAGCTCGAGGGCGGCGACGGCAACGTCTTCCGGCCGACCGCCGGCAGCGGCGGCCCCGTGGACGCACCCGCGAGGACGACCGTCCAGCAGGGTGCGCTCGAAGCGTCGAGCGTCGACATGGGCTCGGCGATGGCCGACATGATCCAGACGCAGCGCGCCTTCCAGCTCGCGAGCAAGGCGATCCAGATGCAGGACCAGATGCACGAGATCGCCGCCGGGGTCAAGCGATGAGCGAGATCGCGGCGGTCGACCGGGCGCTGCTCCCCGCCGCGGTGCGCGACGGGACGAAGGCCCAGCGCGACGCGTACACGGCGGCGCTCGGCTTCGAGCACCAGCTCGTCACCCAGCTCGCCGAGCAGCTCTCCCGGACCACCGGCGCGAGCGACGAGGCGAGCGCCGCGACCTCCGCCATGCGCGACCAGGTCCCCGGCCTCCTCGCCGACGCCGTCGTCCAGGGCGGCGGCCTCGGCATCGCCGCCCAGATCGCCGCGGCGCTCGCGCCCGCCGGCGAGCGCGCCGCGCCCGGGTCGTCCCCGGAACCGTCCGCGCCCGGCCCGACCTCCGATCCGTCCACGGGTGCCTCCGCCGCATGATCGGCTCGGACCTCACCCTGTCCCCGTTCGGCGCCGAGGTGCTCGCGCACCTCGATACGCAGCTGCGCTCCGCCCGCAGCCTCCTCGACGCCGTCCTGCGTCAGGGCCGGGCGATCCGCGTCCCCGACGTCGACGCCGTCCTCACCGGACTCGCGGAGATCGAGTCGGAGATGGAGCGGCGCGCCGGCCTCGAGCACGACCGCGCACGGCTGCTCGGGCGGGCCGGGGACACGCTCGGCATCGCCGCGCACATGGTCACGCTCGACGCGATGACGACCCTCCTCTCCCCCGGCGAGGCCCAGGCCGCACGCACGAGCAGCGCGGAGCTCCGCGGCCTGCTCGAGGAGATCGGCCGCGAGCACCGCGCCAACCGCGCCCTCATGCGCCAGGAGCTCGCGTTCCTCGACCATCTCATGCGCACGCTCGGCGCCGGCGGATCCGAGGCCGGCACCTACGAGGCCGACCGTCGCGTCCACGCCACCCCGTCCACCCCGTCCGCGGCGACGCTCCGCGTCCTCGACCTGGAGGCCTGATCGACATGGCGGGCATCTCCTCCTTCAGCGGACTGAACACCGCTCTGCGCGGCCTCATGGCCCAGCAGCGTGCGCTCGACGTCACCGGGCACAACATCGCCAACGCGGACCGCGTCGGCTACACCCGCCAGGAAGCCGTCATGTCGGCGGCGCCGAGCCTGCTCATCAACGCAGGGGCGGTCGCCGGCGGCGCCGGCGCCCTCCTCGGGCAGGGCGTCGAAGTCGTCGAGTACCGCCGCATCCGCGATCAGTTCCTCGACATCCAGGTGCGCGCGCAGACGATGTCGGCAGGCCAGAACGAGACGCTCGCCCAGGCGCTCGACACCGCCCAGGAGCTGCTCGGCGAGCCCGGCGACACCGGCCTGAACGCCTCGCTCTCCCGCTTCTGGGACTCCTGGTCGCAGCTCGCGTCCAACCCGGAGTCGGCCTCCGCCCGCGCCGCGGTCATCGGTCACGCCGAGACGCTCGTCGCCGGCCTGCGCACCCTCGACGCCCAGCTCGGTCAGCTCCAGACGATCGCTGCGCAGGACTACGCCGACCGTACGGCGGCGACCGGCCCGATCGCCCGCGCCGCCGCCGAGCTCGCCCAGCTCGACGCCGCCATCACGCAGCAGATCGGCGCCGGACGCACGCCCAACGACCTCCTCGACCGTCGCGACGAGATCCTCGACGAGCTGAGCGCGCAGGCGCAGGTGAGCGTCACCGACCTCGGCGGCGGCTCCATCAGCGTCCAGTTCGGCGACGCCGCCGTCCCGCTCGTCGCCGGGTCCACCGTCACCTGGCCGCAGGCGCTGACCGCTCCCGGCGGCGAGCTCGGCGGGCTCCTGCAGATCGTCTCCCCGACCGGCCCGATCGGCGCCCGCCGCACCGACCTCGACACGCTCGCGGCGCAGCTCGCGAGCGGCGTCAACGCGGTCCACGGCGCTCCCCCGTTCTTCACCGGCGCGACGGCCGCGACGCTCGCCGTGGGTGCGACCGCGGGCACGCTCACCCCCGGGACCGGCGGCGCCGCCGGTGCAAACGACATTGCGCTCGCCGTCTCCGCGCTGCGCGGCGGCACGGTCGACACCGGCTACGCGAACCTCGTCCGCGACCTCGGCGACGCCGCCGCCGCCTCGCGTCGCCTCGCCGACACCGCGACGACGCTGCGCGACGGCGCGACCGCACGACGGCAGTCCGTCAGCGGCGTGTCGATGGACGAGGAGATGACGAACATGGTCCGCTTCCAGCGCGCCTACCAGGCCTCGGCCCGCGCGATGACGGCGATGGACCAGAACCTCGAGCTGCTCATCAACCGCACCGGCCGGGTGGGTCTGTAGCCATGCGCATCACACACAACATGGTGTCCTCCCGGCTCCTGCAGGACCTCCGGCGCGGTGAGTCGGCGGTCGCCGAGTCCCAGCGCGAGGTCGCGACCGGGCGTCGCATCAACAAGGCCTCCGACGACCCCGCCGGCGCACGCGCCGCGGTCGTCGCCCGCGGCGAGATCGCCGGCCTCGCGCGCCACCGTGACGCGGTGGCCGATGCGACCGGCTGGGCGGACGCGACCGACACGGCGCTCGGCACGCTCTCCGATCTCCTGCACCGTGCCCGCGAGCTCGCCGTCCAGGGCGCCAACGGCACCGCGACGACGGCCGACCGCGCGCGGATCGCCGACGAGCTCGACCAGCTCGCGCTCGCGGCCAAGGACACCGGCAACGCGCGCTTCGGGGAGCGTTACCTCTTCTCCGGCACGGCGACGACGACCGCCCCCTACGCGACGGGCAGCGACGCCTACGCCGGGGACACCGGGGCCGTCCTGCGCGAGATCGGGCCGGGCGTCACCGTCCAGGTCAACACGCTCGGA
>JBFIDS010000293.1:0-5032 GCA_041603715.1 Paraconexibacter sp.
CGTCGTCCTCTCCCGCGAGGAGGCGTGTCGCCGCTTCGCCGACGCCCGGCCCGGCCTCGTCCCCGGCATCGGCCCCAAGACCGAAGAGCGGCTCGCCGCGCTCGGGATCACGTCCCTCGCCCAGCTCGCGGCGACCGCGCCCGACGTCCTCGCCGAGCGGTTCGGGGGCAACCAGGGGCCCTGGCTGGTGCGGCGCGCCCGGTTCGAGGACGACGGCCCGGTGACCCCGGTGCGGATCGCGGTGAGCGAGTCCAAGGAGCGCACGTTCGACGTGGACGTGAGCGCCCCCGAGGAGATGGAGGACCATCTGCGCCGCATGAGCCGCGACCTCTGCGCCGGGCTCGCCCGCCAGGACCGCCGGGGGCGCAACGTCGCGATCAAGGTGCGCCTCGACGACTGGACGACGGTGACACGGGCGCGCACGATCCCCGAGGCGACCTGCGATCCCTCGCGGGTGGGGGACATCGCGGTCGACCTGCTGCGCGAATACGCCCCGTCCCGACCGGTCCGCCTGCTCGGCGTCCGGGTTGCGGCCTTCGAGGACCCGGGGGGACCGGACCGCGCCGCGGACGGGCAGCTCACGCTCGCGCTGTAGCGTTCCTCGCCCCATGGGTCAGCGTCACGACATCGGCGGCCGCGAGCTGTTCGCGCTGAGGCGCGGGGAGGGGGAGCCGCTCCTCCTCGTGCAGGGGATGAGCGGCACGCACGCCGCGTGGGGGGATCCGTTCCTCTCCGCGCTCGAGGAGAGCTTCGACGCCATCGCCTACGACCACCGCGGGATCGGGCGCTCCGACCCGGCGGGAGAGCCGTTCTCGATCCCCGACCTCGCCGACGACGCGGCCGCGCTCCTCGACACCCTCGGGATCGAGAGCGCCCACGTCCTCGGGATCTCGATGGGCGGGATGGTCGCCCAGGAGCTCGCGCTGCGCCACCCCGGCCGGATCCGCACCCTCGCGCTCGGCTGCACCTACTGCGGCGGCGCCGGCGCATCGCTCACCGACGAGGCGACGGTCTCCCGCCTCGCCCAGGCGATGATGAGCGGTGACCGCGAGCGGGCGATCCGCACGGGCTACGAGATCAACGTCTCTCCGGGCTTCGCGGCCGTCGAGGAGAACTGGCACCCCTTCCGCGAGATGGCGACCGCGGTCCCGGCGCCGCTGCCGACGATCATGCTCCAGATGCAGGCCATCGGCGGCCACGACACCCAGGAGCGCCTCGCCGGGCTCGCACACCCGACGCTCGTCGTGCACGGCGACGAGGACAGGATGATCCCGGTGGCGAACGCCGAGCTGCTCGGCCGCGTGATCCCGGACGCGACGGTCGAGATCCTCGAGGGCGTCGGGCACCTGTTCTGGTGGGAGCAGCCCGAGCGCTCCGCCGATCTCGTCCGCGAGCACGCGCTGGGCTGACGCGCCCGAGGGCACCGCCGGGGCCGCCCGGGACGGGGCCGCGCGGCGGCGAGGAGTGCGCGGTCGCCCGAGGCCGGTCAGTACAGCGCGCCGGCGAGCCGGCGCCGTGCGTCCCGCGCGAACGGGTGCTCCACCCCGAGCTCGTCGAGCACGCCGACGATGACCTGACGCAGGTCGTCCTTGCGGTCCCCGGCCGAGGGCATCACCTCGAGCAGCGCGTCCACCGCGCCCTCGCGGTCGCCCTCGTCGAGCTGCCGCCACGCCGCGTCGAGGTCGAGGTCGTCCGGGGACTGCTCGAGGCGGATACGCGCCCCGAGCCCGTCCGCCGCGAAGCTGCCGCTCACGTTGGCGAGGATCGCGAGCGCGTCCTCGGCCTCGCCGCGGCGGTGCAGGAGCCCGGCGAGGGGGACGGCGGCGTCGGCGCGGCCCGGCTCGATCTCGACGGCGCGGCGCAGGGACGCCTCGTCCCCGGCCGCGACGAGCCCATCCGCCTCGCTGGGGACGAGCTTCGCGAGGAAGCGCTCGACGGCCGGACCGGCCTGCGCGCCGACGAACTCGTCGACGACCTCGCCGTCCTTGAAGGCCTTCACGGCGGGGATCCCCTGGATCTCGAATGCCTGGGAGACACCGGGGTTCGCGTCGGTGTCGACCTTCGCGAGCACCACCGCGCCCTCGTGCTTGGCGACCTCGCGCTCGAGGACCGGGGTGAGCGCGCGGCACGGGCCGCACCACTCGGCCCAGAAGTCGACGACGACCGGGGTCGTCCGGGAGCGCTCGATCACATCGGTCTGGAAGGTCGCTTCGGTCACGTCGATGACGGTCATGGACGGCACTCTACGATGCGACAGATGTCCGGTCCCGATCTCCACGTCGAGCGTGCCGGGGACGGCCCCCCGGTCGTCCTCCTCCACGGCCTCACCGCGTCCCATCGCTACGTCGTCATGGGCTCGCGGGCCCTCGAGCGCGCGGGGCACCGCGTCATCGCCTACGACGCGCGCGGGCACGGCCGATCCCAGCCCGCCCCGGATCCGTCGGGCTACGACTACGCGACGCTCGCCGACGATCTCGGCCGCGTCCTCGACGCCGAGGGCATCGACCGCGCGGTGCTCGCCGGCGCCTCGATGGGGGCCCACACGCTCCTGCGGTACACGCTCGACGCCCCCGAGCGCGTCGCTGGCGTCGTCGTCATCACCCCGGCCTACGACGGTCGCCACATGGACGCCGACGACCCCCGGTACGCGCGCTGGGACGCGCTCGCCGACGGTCTCGCATCGGGCGGCGTGGAGGGCTTCGTCGCGGCCTACGACTCCGAGCCCGGCGGACCCGCGGACCCCGATTTCCGCGAGACGGTCCTCAAGGTCGTCCGCCAGCGCCTCGCCGAGCACGCGCACCCCGGAGCGGTCGCCGACGCCCTGCGGGTCGTCCCCCGGTCGCGGCCCTACCCCGACCTCGACGCCCTCGCCGTTGTCGACGTGCCCGCGGTCGTCGTCGCGAGCCGCGACGAGGCCGACCCCGGCCATCCGCTCGCGGTCGGCGAGCGCTACGCCGAGGCGATCCCGGGTGCGCGGCTCGTGGTCGAGGACGAGGGGAAGAGCCCCTTGGCGTGGCAGGGCGGCCAGCTCTCGCGTGTCATCGCCGAGCTCGCCGCGCAGACCTGAGCACGCGCCCGGGCTCGCCCCGCCCGGGACCGGCCGAGCGGTAGCGTGACGGGCGATGAGCCCTCTCACCGATCTGTCCCTCGAGCGCGACGGCGGCACCGCGATCCTCACCCTCGACGCGCCCGACCGACGCAACGCACTCACGCGCGACATGGCCGGGGCGATGATCGACGCCTGCGACGCGCTCGACGCCGACGCGACCGTCGGCGCCGTCGTCGTCCGCGGTGCCGGCGGCTACTTCTGCGCCGGCGGCGACCGCCCGACCCTCGCGGCGGCCGGCGAGGACCCGGCCGCCCCCGAGCAGTTCACCGGCATGGGGGAGATCTACCGCGCGTTCCACCGGGTCGGCGAACTCGAGATGCCGACGATCGCGGCCATCCAGGGCGGCGCGGTCGGGGCCGGGATGAACCTCGCGTTCGCGACCGACCTGCGGATCGTCGCGCGCGACGCGACGCTCATGTCCGGCTTCATCCCGATCGGGCTGCACCCCGGCGGGGGACACGGCGTCCTCCTCGGGCGAACCGGTGCCCGCGAGGCGACCTCGGCGCTCGCGCTCTTCGGGCAGCGCGTGGACGGCGAGCGGGCCGCGGCGCTCGGGCTCGCATGGGAGGCCGTGGAGGCCGCCGACGTGGACGCCCGCGCCCGCGAGCTCGCCGCGATCCCCGCGGCCGACCCGGAGCTCGCGCGGCGAACCGCGCGCTCGCTGCGCACGGAGCTCGGGCCCCCCTCGCTGCCTTGGGGCGCGGCGCTCGAGATGGAGCGCTCGGCGCAGATGTGGTCGATGCGGCGCAAGCACCTCGGCGCCCAGGCCTCCGGCGAGGCGTGAGCGTGCTCTCCGAGCCGATCTTCCGGCGCGAGGGGGAGACGTTCGTCCCGACCGGGCACGCCCGGGGGCCGTGGGACGACTCCCAGCAGCACGGGGGGGCACCCGGAGGGCTGCTCGCGCGGGAGATCGAGCGCGTCGAGCCGGACGGGATGCAGGTCGTCCGGCTCACCTACGAGTTCCTCACCGCGGTCCCGCTCGTGCCCCTCACGGTCTCGACGCAGGTCGTCAAGCCAGGGCGCCGCTTCCAGCTCGTGGAGGCCGAGCTCGCCGTCGCGGACGGCCCGACCATCGTGCGGGCGCGCGCCGTCCGGCTGCGTCGCGGCGAGGTCACGGTCCCCGAGATCGCCGCGGTGCCCGGCGTCGACTCTCTCCCGGTCGAGATCGATCCGCTCTCCGCGCCTCCCGGCGGCTTCCTCCCGCAGTCGGACGCGACCGAGGGGTTCCACATCACGGGGATGGAGATCCGCGTGGCCTCCGGGGGCGTGCACACGCCCGGTCCGGGCACGGCCTGGATGCGACCGGCCCGCAACCTCGTCGACGAGGAGCCGGCGAGTCCGCTCGCGCGGGTCGCGATGGCCGCCGACTTCGGCAACGGGGTGAGCGCGTCGATGGACTTCCGCACTGCGCTGTTCATCAACACCGATCTCTCGATCCACCTCACGCGGGCACCGGCCGACGAGTGGGTGCTCATCGACAGCGTGACGACGATCGACCCGATCGGCGTGGGCCTCGCGAGCTCGAGGCTCTACGACCGTGCCGGGACCCTCGGGATGAGCCACCAGTCGCTGCTCGTCGACACGCGGTAGCGTCGTCGCCCCATGAGGCGAGGGATGCGACGGAGCCCGCAGGCCGTACGAGCGGGCGGGGGCGGGGCGGCAACGGTGCGGGTGCGCCGCACGAGCGGCGCCGCGGCGGTCGTCGTCGCGCTGGGGGCGGTCACGGTCCCGGGGGCCGCGCAGGCGATCGCGCCGTGTCCCGGGGCGTCCGCGGCGCCGGTGACCGTCCTCTCCGGGCAGCCGCTGCTCGAGTCCGTGCTCGTCGACGCGCGCGGTCGCCTCTACTACACGGACACCGGGGCGGGCGCGCTGCGCCGGATCGACCGCCCCGGCGCGGAGCCGGAGACGATCGCGTCGGGGATC
>JBFIDS010000294.1:0-5025 GCA_041603715.1 Paraconexibacter sp.
GAACGTGCCGCGCGGTTGGTCGGCGGGTCACGAACCCCAGGTCACGTTTGCTGGACCAGATCCGTGGAACGTGCCACGCGTCAGCCCGCGGCGCGACCCCCGCCGCGGTCGCGGTCGCGGCCACGCGCCATCGCCGCGGCGCCGGTGGCGACCCACAGGTGCGCGACGTCCGCAACGAGATCATCACGCGAGACGTCCTCGAAGCGGCCGTCGATCCGCGCGATGACGATCTCCGCGAGACCGCCGACGAGCATCGCCGCCGCGATTCGCGCGATCGGATCACGGTCGTCGGGGACGCCCGCGAACTCCCGGGAGGTGACGACGACGAGCTGCGCCACCTCGTGCATGCGGTCGAGGCGACGCCGGGCGAGCGCCTCGTTGCCGAGTGCCTCGACGAAGGCGACCCGCCCGCGCCGTGGATCCTCGGTGAGCACGTCGACGAACGCGCCGACGGTCGCCTCGGACTTCGCGGCGAGGTCGTCGGGCGCAGCGGCGTAGGCGGCGACCGCTGCGGAGGTCAGCTCGTCAGCGACGCGGTCGAAGACGGCGACGACGAGCGCGTCGAGGCCCTCGAAGCTCTCGTAGAAGTAGCGGGAGTTCAGCTCGGCCCGGGCGCAGACGGCCCGCACCGACATCCCGCGCGCACCATCGTCGGCGAGCAGCTCGAAGCCGGCGTCGAGGAGTCGCTCCCGGCGCGCGGCCCGGCGCTCCTCAGCGGAGGCTCCTGCGTAGCGGCCGGTCGGGGTCGACGTCACCCGTCCATCATCGCGCGTCCCGGGTCACGTCTGCTGGAGCCTGTCCAGGAAACGTGACCTCAGGGGCGGCGTGGTGCAGCGCGTACGCCTCGCGGTCGAACGACCGCAGCTCGCGGCGGAACGTGATCGCCAAGCCGGGCCACAGCGTCGAGTTGCGCCCCGTCCGGTCGAGGTACCACGATGCACAGCCGCCGGCGGTCCACACCGAGCCGTCCATGTCGCGGTCGATGCGTGCGTTCCACTCGTCCTGCGCGGACCCGGTGACCTCGAGCGCGACCGCGCCCGTGCGGTCGAGCTCGCGCAGGCAGTCGACGACGTGGTCGAGCTGCGCCTCGATCATGTAGACGAGCGAGGTGTGGCCGATGCCCGTGTTCGGCCCGGCGAGGAGGAAGTGGTTGGGGAAGCCGTTGACCGTCGTGCCGCGGTACGCGCGCGGCGAGCCGTCCCACAGCTCGCTCGCGCGGACGCCGCCGACGCCGACGATGCGCTCCGCCGCCGGGCTGTCGGTCACGTGGAAGCCGGTCCCGAGCACGAGCACGTCGGCCTCGCGCTCGACGCCGTCCCGGCTGACGACCGACCCCGGCCGGATCTCGGCGATCCCGTCGGTGATGACGTCGACGTTCGGCCGGTCGAGCGCGGGGAGGTAGTCGTTGGAGATGAGGATCCGCTTGCAGCCCATGCGGTAGTCGGGCAGGAGCTTGCGGCGCAGCGCGGGGTCGCGGACCTGCGCGCGGAGGTGGGCCCGGGCGATCAGCTCGAGGCCGCGCAGCGCCCACGGGGCGTGGACCATCGCCGCGGCGACGAGCTCGCGCGACCAGAAGATCGACTCGCGCGCGAGACGCCCGAGCCCGGGGACCGCCCGGAAGAGCGCGCGCTCCACGCGGGGCCGCGGGCGGTCCATCCGCGGCGCGATCCACGGAGGCGTGCGCTGGTAGACGTCCATCGACGCCACCCGCGGCTGGATCCGCGGGACGAACTGGATCGCCGAGGCGCCCGTGCCGATGACCGCGACCCGCGCGCCGTCGAGGACGCTGTCGTCCTGCGGCCAGTCCGCACTGTGGATGACCGGGCCCGCGAAGGACTCGACGCCGGGGATGTCCGGGAGCGCGGGCTCGCTCAGCGCGCCGGTCGCGCCCACGAGGACGTCGGCGGTGAGCGTCTCGCCGCCGGGCAGCTCCAGGCGCCACACGAGGGCGGCCTCGTCCCACCGGGCCTCCTCGACGGGCGTGCCGAAGCGCACCCGCTCGGTCACCCCGTGGGCGTCGGCGACGCCGCGCAGGTACCGCTGGATCTCCGACTGGCGTGAGAACGACCGCGACCAGTCGGGGTTCGTCGCGAACGAGAACGAGTAGAGGTGCGACGGCACGTCGCAGGCGCAGCCCGGGTAGCGGTTCGCGTCCCAGGTGCCGCCGACGTCGTCGCGGCGCTCGAGCACGACGACGTCGTCGATGCCCTCGCGCTCGAGACGGATCGCCGCGCCGAGGCCGCCGAAGCCGGCGCCGACGATCGCGACACGATGGTGGGGGACGGTCACGGCGCTCATCGTGTCACCCCGGAGGAGGCGGCGAGCCGTCGCGCGACGATGCGCGGCAGGCGCGCACCGCTGCGACCGCGGGCCGTGCCGCGGTCCCGGTCGCCCGGGTCCTGCGGGTCGGTGACGCGGGCGATGCCGGCGGCGATCCCTGCGATGAACACGCCGCAGAGCAGGAGCATGATGAGCGCCGCGGGCGCCCACAGCCAGCCCGGGACGTAGTCCTTGCGCTCGGACTGCATGACACGCGTGTCGGGGAGGAACGTCGCACTGAAGCGCTCGGGCCGGACGATCGCCGGGGACGGGATCGCCAGGTCCGCCGGACGGTGCAGCGGCACGCTCACCATCGCGCGGCCGTGGGAGATCCGCAGCATCGTCTTCCACTCGCCGGAGAGCGGGACCGGCTGCTCGGTGCGCCAGACGCCCGGGGCGACCTCCGCGATGTCGACGGTCTTCAGCCCGCCCTGCCACGCGAGGACGTAGGCCATCGAGGCGTCGCGGATGAACTCGGGGTCGGAGACCCGCGCCGTCACGAAGGCCTCGCGGCCCTCGCCACGATCGGGCGCCGCCGCGAGCGTGACATCGGCCCGCAGGTCGGTCGGGTTCGAGACGTGGAGCGCGTTGGCGCCGAGGACGACGAGGACCGCCGTCGCGCCGATCGCGACCGGGCGGCGGACGCGGCGCACGGGCAGTTCGCCGCGCAGGCCGGCGCCCATGAGGCCGCCGAGCAGGCCGCCCGCGACGCCGGCGAGGATCGCGGTCGGCAGCGCCTCGGGGAGCATCGACACCGTCCAGGGCGCGGGGGACGCGACCTGGGTCCAGGCGTAGTGGGCGGCGAAGCCGACGGTGCCGCACACGAGCCCGGCGATCGCGCCGAAGCGCAGGGGCTGCTTCTGCGGCATGGCGCTGCGCAGGAAGAGCAGCTCGATGACGATCGCCTCGGCGAGGAAGAGCGGGATGGCGGGACCCGTCTGGCCCATCCCGATCGTGAACGCGTTCATGAGGAGCCGCAGGACGATGAACGTCGCGGCGACCTGGAGAGCCCCGCCGCGGCCGAGCCACAGGCGGCCGACCACGAGCGCGAGGCCGCCGGCGACCGCGAGCAGCAGCGGGTGCCAGACCATCCGGTACTGCTGGACACCCCAGTCGAACTCGGTCGCCCAGAACGCGATCGCGAAGAGGAAGGCGCCGGGGAGGAAGAGTCGCGCGAGGCGCTCGGAGAGCGAGGAGGGGGCCGCCGCCATGTCGACCCCGGCCGCCCGCTTGGCCTCGAGCACGAGCACGATGAGGATCGGCACGGTGAGGATCGCGCCGTTGATCATGATGAGGTGCGTCGGGCCCCAGAGCGTGACGTCCTGGCCGAACATGCGGTGCCACACGTCGTCGAGCGGGAAGCCGCTGAGGGCGAAGATGCCGGCGCCGAGGAGGAGGGCGCCGCCCACCGGGGCGCTCCACCCGAACGGGAGGCGGATCGCCCGGGGGGACGGATGGGCGGAGCGCTCGTGGAGCGCGATCGACACGAGCCCGGCGGCGAAGATCGAGTAGAGCGCGAACAGGATCGGGTAGTGCGAGGGGTTCGCGAGCGGTCCCTCGTCGCGGCCGACCTCGATGTGGAGGGAGATGTCCCAGAAGACCCCGAGGCCGCCCGCGGTGAGGCCGATCGAGGCGATCGCCGTGGGCAGGGCGGCCCAGGGCGCCATCCCGAGGTGGCGGCCGGTGAACTTCCCGGCGCGCCCGAGCAGCTGCGAGCGGCCGCTGCGATGGCCGGCGATGAGCCACAGGAGCGCGCCGGTCGCACCCATCGCGAACACCGTCGCGATGATGATCTGGACGAACGGGGCGCCGGCGGCGGGGGCCTGCACCGAGGCGAGGAACTGGGCGATCACGGGATCTCCTGGGGACGTGGCGGACGTGCGGACCGGCGGTGTACAGGACTGTAGGTACAGGACTGTAGCTACATGAGCGTAGGTACACCTGTGCACACGGGCGGTCACGCTGCGGCGCGCGCGTCTGGCAAAGTCCCTGCTCGTGGCGACGCACACCCGCAGGATGTCGGCCGAGGAGCGCCGCGAGCAGCTCCTCGACGTCCTCGCCGACATCATCACCTCCGAGGGCTACGCGGCGATCTCGATCGATCGCGTCGCGCGCGACGCGAACATCGCGCGGACGGTCATCTACTCGCACTTCGCGAACCTCGAGGGCTTCGTCGCTGCCCTCGTCGAACGCACAGAGCGGGAGGCGCTGCGCCAGATCCGCGGGGTGCTCCCCGACATCGTCGACGACGATCCCGACGTCATCCTCACCGAGGCGATCCGGGCGTTCCTCACGATCGTGCGCGACGACCCGCGGTTGTGGCGACTCGCGGTGCTGCCCGTCGACGGCGCGCCGGCCGACCTGCGCGACCGCATCCGCCGCGCCAAGCAGGCGGTGCTCGCGCTGCTGCAGCCGATCGTCACGTGGGGGCTCGAACAGCGCGGCGGCCCGCAGATCGACCCCGAGCTGTTCGCGCGCCTCATCATCACGACGGCGGAGGACACCGCCCGCCTCGTCCTCGCGGAGCCCGAGACCTACACGCCGGAGCGCTTCGCCGACTTCGTCGCGACGCTGATGGCGTCCGTCGCGCGCGGCTGACCGGGGCAATTGAACTCCGGTCAACGTGCCCGCGCCGCGGCGGCGCGTGCTCTACCGTCCCGCCGCATGAGCAAGCTCACCGGGAAGGTCGTCTTCATCACCGGGGCC
>JBFIDS010000295.1:0-5021 GCA_041603715.1 Paraconexibacter sp.
GCCTGGCGCTGGCCGGCGAGCTGCGGCAGAACCCACGACAGCCCGCAGTCCGCGGGATAGCCGATCTTCGCGTAGGCCGGGGTGAACCGGGCCGACTCCCCTGCCAGGACGAAGTCCGCGCCGAGGGCGAGGGCCATCCCCCCACCCGCGGCCATGCCGTTGACGACGGCGACGACGGGTGCGTCGATGCGCGCCATCGACGCGATGAATGCGTGCACGTCACGGGCCCCGCTGTGGACGAGGCTGGCGATGTCCCCGTCGGCGTCGTGCATCAACCGCACGTCGCCCCCGACGCTGAAGACGTCCGGCACCGCGCTCTCGACCACCACGCAGCGCACGCCCTCCGCATGCTCCAGCACGTCGGCGATCCGCCGCAGGGCCGCGATCGACGCGGCGCCGATCGCGTTGCCGACCTCAGGCCGGTTGAGCACCACGCGCACGACGCCCTCGCCGTCGTCGACGAGCCGCACGGGCCCGGTATCCGGCGCGGCCATGCCGCCGTTCTGACCGTGAGTGCCCATCAGCCGGCCCGTCCGGCGGTGACGAAGGAGGCGATGCGGGCCTGGGCCTCGCGGCCACCGGCCGCGCGGGCGATGAGCCGGGCCTCGTGCTCGAGATGCAGCTCGAGCGCCGAGGCCGAGGCGTCGCGCACGAGCCGCTTGATCATCCCGAAGGCGGTCGTCGGCCCGCGCCGCAGTTCCTCCACGAGCTCGTCGACGGCGTCGGCCAGCCGCTCGTCGTCGACCACCGCCGTGACGAGGCCGAGCTCGAGCGCTTCCTCGGCGTCGATGACGGGCGAGCGCAGCAGCAGGTCGAGCGCGCGGCGCTGTCCGACGAGCCGGGGCAGGATCCACGAGAGGCCGCAGTCCGAGGGGTACCCGATCTTCGCGTAGGCCGGGGTGAGTCGCGCCGACCGGCCGGCGAGCACGAAGTCGGCGCCGAGGGCCAGTCCCAGACCACCGCCGGCGGCGATCCCGTTGACCGCGGCCACCACGGGCGCGTCGATGCGCGCCATGGCCAGGACGAGGGCATGGGCGTCCCGTGCGCCGCCATGCACCACGGAGGGCGCGTCGCCGTCGGCACCGTCGATGAGCTTCAGGTCGCCTCCGACGCTGAAGACGCCGGGCACCGCACTCTCCAGGACCACGCAACGAAGCCCGTCGAGGTGCTCGAGGACGGCGGCGATCCCGCGCAGGCACGCAAAGGAGTCGGCGCCGATGGCGTTCGAGGCCTCCGGGCGATCGAGGACGACGCGCACCACGCCGCTGCCGTCGTCGACGAGCCGGACCGGGCCTGTGTCGAACACGTTCATGCTGCCACCCCGGCCCACCGGCCGCGGACCTCGTCGAGGTCGGCCGTGCGCGCCGCCCGCACCCCGGACGGCGTCGCGCTGAAGCGCGGCGCCGGAGCCGGGACCACGGCCCCGCTGTCGGTCACGAAGGACTCTCGTGCCACGTGGTGCGGGTGGCGGTGCGCATCGAACATCCCGAGGACGGGCGTCACGCACGCCTGCGTGCCGTCGAACAGCGCCGTCCACTGAGCCTGCGTGCGCGTGCGGAAGAGGGCGGCGAACGCCTCGCGCAGCGCCGGCCAGCGGTCTCGGTCCCACTGCGGGTGGTCTGCTGCCGGCAGCTCGAGCAGCGCGAGCAGCTCGGCGTAGAACTGTGGCTCGACCGCTCCGACGGCCATGAAACGCTCGTCGGAGGTCTCGTAGACGTCGTAGAAGTGCGCGCCGCCGTCCAGGGCGTTGGTCCCGGGCTCCGGCTCCCATGCACCGCCGGCGAAGAACCCGTGCTGCATCGTTGCCAGCAGTGCCGCGCCGTCGGTCATGGCCGCATCGACCACCTGTCCGGTCCCGGTCGCGCGGGCGTGCAGGACGGCGGCAAGCACGCCGACGACGAGCAGCATCCCACCGCCACCGAAGTCCGCGACGAGGTTGAGCGGCGGCATCGGCCGCTCGCCCCTGCGACGGAACCCGTCGAGCACCCCCGCGATCGCGATGTAGTTGATGTCGTGCCCGGGGGTGTCGGCCAGCGGACCCTCCTGGCCGTAGCCCGTCATCCGGCCGAGGACCAGCCTCGGGTTGGCCTCGTGGAGCACGCCGGGCCCGAGTCCGAGGCGCTCCAGGACCCCGGGACGAAATCCCTCCAGCAGGACATCGGCGTCCGCGGCGAGCGCGATCACGGCGTCTCGGCCCTCCGGCGTCTTGAGGTCGGCCTGCACCGTGGTGCGGCCGCGCAGCAGCGGGTCGGCCACGGCGGTGTCGATGAGCGGCGTGTCGCCCGGGCGCGTGACGCGCACGACATCGGCGCCCATGTCGGCGAGCAGCATCCCCGCGAACGGCCCGGGGCCGATGCCCGCGAGCTCGACGACGCGCAGGCGTCCGAGCGGGCCGGTCATGCCGCCCGCCGGAAGATCGACACCAGGGCGGTTCTGCTCGGCCCGATGTTGTGCTGCAGCGCGAGCTCGGCCCCGTCGACCTGCCGGTCGGACTCCCTCATGCCCAGGTCGATGACGTTGGTGCGATGGCTCATGGTGCTCAGACCTCTGCGTGGTCGTGGGTGGGAAGGTCGGTGCCGGTGACGGCGCGGGCCGCACGCTGCTCGTAGGCGGCGCGCGCGTCCTTGTCGGCCTTCGTGGCGGCGTGCTCGATGCCCAGGAGGTGCTCGAGGCGGGTGCGTGCGCCGCGAGGCAGCGCCGCGGTGATGCCCAGGACGAACGCGCCGGAGCGCGGGACGTGCACGACGCGGCGGGGACGGCGCAGCGCCTCGACGACGCGAGCGGCCACGTCCTCCGGTTCGATCGGCTTCAGGACCCTCGGTGCATTCAGGCCCTGCGTGAGCTCGGTGCGCACCACCGACGGGAGGACCACGGTGAAGTGGAGCCCCGAGCCGCGCAGCTCGTCGTCGACCGCCGCGGTATAGCCGACGACGGCGTGCTTGGACGCGCAGTACGTGGCGACTCCGGCGAGACCGATCTTGCCGGCCTGCGACGCGATGTTGACCACGTGGCCGCGACCTCGTGGCGTCATCCGCTCGATCGCCAGCTTCGTGCCGTGCAGGACGCCGTGGACGTTGATGTCGATCACGCGCCGTGCCGTGGCGTCGTCCTCGTCGGCCTGCTGGACAATGGGCATGATCCCGGCGTTGTTGACCAGGATGTCAACGGGACCGAGTTCAGCTCCGGCGCGGTCGAGGAAGGCCGCGAACGACGCCGGGTCCGTGACGTCCAGCGGCGCGCCGATCACGCGTCCGCCGAGCTCGCGGGCGGTCTCGTGCGCCAGTTCGGCGTCAAGGTCGCCGATGGCGACGAGTGCGCCCTCGCGGACCAGCGCGGCGGCGATGGCTCGACCGATGCCGCGGGCGCCCCCGGTGACGGCCGCGACACGGCCGGCGATGGGAATCTCTTGTGTGCTCATGGTCGGACGCTCCTTCGGGTGGTCATCGGTACGGGCCTTCGGGTCGCAGGCGCGGGTACTCGCCGGTGAAGTCGACGGGGTCGTCGGCCGTTCCCGGCGCAGGGTGGGCGTTGTGGCCGCGGGTGTCGGTCCAGGCCAGGACGCCGGACTTGACGAGCTGCTGATAGGCGGCCTCCTGCTCCGGCGTCAGGACGCCGAAGACGCTCGAACGGCTGACGAGCGCGACGACGCGTGAGTAGTGGCCGAGCGCGTCGTAGGTCTCGTTGGTGGCCCGCAGGATTCCCAGGAAGCCGCCGAGATCCTTCTGGTAGCGCGCCAGATGCACGATGAGCGGGTTGCCCTCGCGCAGCGCGGACTCCAGCGGGCCCGCGATCGGCGTCGCGGCGCGGGCGAAGGCCCGAAGGTCGCGCACCAGC
Source organism: Paraconexibacter sp. (assembly GCA_041603715.1). Lineage (GTDB taxonomy): Bacteria > Actinomycetota > Thermoleophilia > Solirubrobacterales > Solirubrobacteraceae > Paraconexibacter. Next base: position 3,835 of record JBFIDS010000295.1, read on the forward strand.
GGCTCGGCCTCGCGGACGAACCCGCCCAGCTCGCGCATCGCGGTACGCGAGGCGGCGGCCGCCGGGCCCAGGTCCCGCAGCGCGGGCGCGAGGCGCTCGCCGGCGTCGGCCAGGGACCCGATCACCGGCGTGGCTGACCCGGACAACCGCCCGAGGGCCGCGGTCGTTGTGCGGATCTGACGCAGGAAGCCGGGGAGCTCGCTCAGCGTGTCGCGCAGCCGGTCGTCGCGGGAAGCGGTGGCGAGGGCGACGTTGCGCGTCCCGATGGCCAGGCGCCGCAGGGCGGTCTCCTGCTCGCCGAGGGTCGCGCCGATAGCGCCGAGGTCGTCGATCAGCGCCGCGACGTTGCGGCGGTCGTCGGCGAGCACCTCGCCGACGGGCGCGCCCTCGCGGACCGCGGCCGACATCGACTCGAGGAGGCGGTTGAGGTCCTCGCCCCCGCCGCGGGTCCCCCGGTCCAGCCGACTGAGGACCTGCTGCAGCGACCGGCGGCGTGTGCTGTCGAGCGTCGAGAGGATCTCGTCGAGCTGCACGGAGCGCTGGCCTGCGGCGTCCGGGAGCCGCCCACCGGAGGGGATCCGCCCGGCCTGCGGCGTGCCGGGCTGCAGCGCGACGTAGTTCTCGCCGGACAGGGTCTTGGCCCGCACGAGGACCCGCGCGTCACGGAAGACCGGGGCGTGGTCGTCGTCGAGGGCCAGGCGCAGGACCGCTTGGTCGCCGCGGACAGCGATCCCGTCGACCTCACCCACGCGGACGCCCGCATGGCGGACGTCCGCGCTGGAGGCGAGGGCCACGGCGTCGGGGACGACGACCTTGACGTGGTACCGGTTCGACAGCGGGTTGACGTCACCGCCGGCGAACTGCCAGAGGACGGCGAAGGTCGCGGCGCACACCGCCAAGAAGGCGATGAGGCCGATGGCGCGGGGCCACAGCGCGGAGCCGGTCACTTGCGGGGACCTCCTGCGGCGCAGTCGGGCGTGCTCGTCAGGCCGGGGTCGCGGACGAGTCCGGCGGCCGCCGCGGTCTGCACGATCGCGTCCCCGCGCAGCACGGCGCCGCGGACGCCGAAGAACTTGCCGACCGACAGCGTCCACTGGAAGAACTTCTGGACCGCGAGGCGACAGGGGAGAACCGCCTCGGTGACACGATCGAGCCGCGGGATCTGCGGCCGCAGCGTGACGATCGCC
>JBFIDS010000296.1:0-4994 GCA_041603715.1 Paraconexibacter sp.
GCACGCGACGGGGATGTCACACGTCCCCGTGACCTAGGCTGCGCGCCATGAGCGTCATCGATGAGCTTCTGGAGAACGCCCACCGCTACCGCAGTGACCCCGACGGGTACCACGCGACGGACAAGACGGCCTACCCGGGGCGCAGCCTCGCGGTCGTCGCCTGCATGGACGCGCGCCTGCGGCTGTTCAGCCTGCTCGGGCTCGACGAGGGCGACGCGCACATCATCCGCAACGCGGGAGGGGTCGTCACCGACGACACGATCCGCTCGCTCGCCGTCTCCCAGCACGTGCTCGAGACCGTCGACGTCATGGTCGTCCAGCACACCGACTGCGGGCTGCTGAAGACGACCGACGAGAAGTTCGACGCGCTCATGCGCGAGCACGCGGGGCGCCGCCCGAGCTGGGGGATCCGCGCGATCGGCGACCTCGAGGAGAGCGTGCGGGAGTCGGTCCAGTCGATCGAGCAGTCGCCGTTCCTCGTCCACCGCGGCGACGTGCGCGGGTTCATCTTCGACGTCGCGACGGGTGAGCTGCGCGAGGTCGAGCGCTGAACCTGGCGCGTCCGCGGGGGGTCGACGTGCGGGGTGTGTTCCTTCGTACCCGGGATGCGGGCACGAGAGGACACACCCACCGGGACGGGCCGCTCAGTCCTCGGCGGCGTGGACCGGGTCGCCCTTGGCGTCGATCGCCGCGGCGCTCGGGCGCTCGCGAAGGGCCTCGAACCAGCGCGTGACGTTCGGGTGCGTGGAGGGGTCGGGCACGAGGTGGGCCGACCACGCCGGGACCCGCACCGCGGCGGGCAGCCCGGTGAGGTCGCCATAGGTGAACGACTCACCGCACAGCCACGGGCCGTCGTGCTCGCCGAGGGTCCGCTCGAGGACGGTCAGCCGATCGGTGAACTTCGCGTGGAGCTGGTCGACGATGTCGTCGGGATCCTCGGGCGCGGCCCCGAACGCGAGCTTGCGCATCCCGAGGATGTAGGTGGCGACGACGGGGTCGTCGATCCACTTCGTCCACGCGCGGGCCCAGCCGCGCAGGCGCGCGTCCTGCGGCCACAGGGCGGGGTCGGGGTGGGCGTCCTCAAGCCACTCGCAGATGACCGAGGACTCGAAGATCGCCGATCCGTCGTCGAACTCGAGGACCGGGACACGGCCGATGGGGCTCAGCTCGCGGATGCGGGCTGGACGACGCTTCGGGTGGATCTCGTGGAGGTCGATCTCGAGGCCCTTCTCGGCGAAGGCGGCACGCGCCTTCCCCGCGAACGGCGAGACCTGGAAGGTCCAGAGGCGGAGGGGTTCGGGCATGGCGGGGATCGTATTGCGCCCGCGCCCTCACCGCCCGAGCGCACGCCGCGGTGTCCGGACGCGCTGCTGGACCTCGCCGGTGAGCGGGTCGCGCGCGACGAGGACGGCGGACACGCGGCGGCCGGGCGCCCGGCGCAGGAGACGGCGTGCTGCGGCACCCACCCGCAGGTCGACCGAGGCCCGGCCGCGGTCCGGGACGAGGACCTCGGTGCGTGAGGACCGCCGGCCGCCCACACGCAGCTCGACCGTGCCGCGGCACGGTCTCTGGCACGTGACGCGCGCGGGGATGCGTCCGGTCCGCGCCGCGGTCGCCGCACGCCGCGCACGCAGCGCGACGGTCGCCCGCTGCCGCGCCGGATCGCCGGTGAGGCGCAGCACCTGGAAGCCGCTGTTGACGCTCACGACCCAGATCTCCCCGGTCTCGCGCCGGAAGCGCACGTTCGAGGTCGTGTAGTCGAAGACGTCGCTCGCGCCGTCCGGCGTCAGCCCGCCCGGCACCGAGGGGAACGTCGTCCCCGGGGTCGCCGGAGGGTTGTAGTAGGCCACCTCGACCGGCCGCGTCGGGTCGCGGACGTCGAACACCCGCAGCCCACCCGTGTAGTACGTGTAGAAGACGTAGCGGGTGTCGTCCTCGTCGTCGACGCCGACGTAGTGGATCGAGTAGATCGCGCCGCCGTCGAGTCCCGTGCGGTTGCAGGCCGACTCGGCGTTGACCTCGAGCCGCAGGTCGGACACGCGCCGCGGCGCCTTCTCGTCGGAGATGTCGACGATGTGGCCCCACGCCCAGGGGCACTTCTGCGGTCCGCCGATCGGGGCCTCCCCGCTCACGAGCAGGTGGGGCCTGCCGCCGATCCGCATTCGCTGGACCGTGTGGCCGAAGTTGGGCAGCGCGAGGGTCGAGACGACGCCGATGTCGGGTCGCCGGCGGCGCTCCCGGACCTCCGAGACGTCGAGGATCGCGAGCGACGGTGAGTCGCCGCCGCTCGGCGGGCCGGCCACGATGACGCCGTTGAACGCGCCGTAGCCGGCCGTCCCGAGGTACAGGCGGTCGCCGTCCGCGCTCGCGTCGAGGTCGTGCGAGCCGTAGCTGTTCGGGCGCGGCTCGGTGAGCGGGTCCCACGTGAGCAGGCGGGTCGGCCTCGTCGGATCGGTGATGTCGACGACGTGCATCATCTGACCGACTCCCGTCGCGGCGAACGTGTCGGTCGCATAGACGGTGTTCCCGTCGTCGCTCACCCGCAGCCCGTGGAAGATCGGGATCCCCGCGTCGTAGCGGCCGAGGAACCGCGGCTTCGTGCAGTCGTCCTTCACGTCGTAGATCTCGATGTACGGCGCGACGAGACCTCCGAGAAGGGTGACGAGGAGGCCGCGCCTCGCGTTGACCTCGAGGCCCTCGTGACTCGACTTCGCGACGTCGCTGCGCACGACGTCGGTCAGCCGCGGACGCCGCGGGTCCGAGGCGTCGAGGACCGCGATTCCGTCGAGGTCGGGGTCGGGCGTCCTGATCGCCCCCGTGTAGGCCTGCAGCCCGACCGTGCTCACGTACGCGCAGTCCTCGTACCAGGCGAGCTGGAAGTTCTGGCCGCGCAGGCCGATGTCGGAGCGCCCGATGCGCTCGAGGTTGCAGCGGTAGCCGCGGGCCGATCGCCCGCTCGTCTGGTCGCCGATCGGGACCTGTCCCTGCAGCCCGGTCTCGGGGAGAGCGTCCGGACCGCAGTCCCCGTAGCGCGTGGGGGTCGCCGGCCCGTCGGCCTCCGCGGTGGGGAGGAGACGCGTCTGCGCGGTCCCCGTCGCCTCGGGATCCGGTGCGTCCCGCCCGCCGGGCCCGGGCCCGACCGTGAGCACGCAGATGAGCGGCACCACGGCCGCCGCGAAGTACCGCCTCGGGTCCCGCATCGCCCGACGCTATCCGCACGGCGGCGGCGCGGCAACGGAGTGGGGCTCAGGACACCGCGACCGTCCACGGCTCGACCCGCCACCGGGCGACGACGCCCGCGGTCACGTACGGATCGGCGGTTGCGAACGCCTCGGCGTCGGCGGCGCCCGCGGCGAACACGAAGAGGCTGCCATGCGGCGGGTCGCCGAGCGCCCCGGCGCTCACGAGGCGCCCATCGTCCCTCCACGCGCGGGCGAGGACGAGATGCGCCTCGCGATGGGCGGCGCGCAGTTCCAGCACGTCCTGCCCGAACTCGTAGAGGAGGACGTGGCGGCGCTCGGGATCGCTCATCGGCGCAACGCTACCCCGACCCGGGAAGCATCCGCGACGGGAGCGGTGCTCCGACGGCGGCGGCCGCCCGCGACAGCTCCGCCCGCGGAACGAGCGGCACGTCGAGCCGCTCGGCGATCACGGTGACGGCACGCCGCCGCCCGGGCTCGTTCTCCGGCGGGCGGGAGAGCGCCTCGATCCGCGCGTGCTCGGCGCGCAGGCCGTCGCGGTGCGCCTCGAGCCGTCCCCAGACCGAGACGACGCCCTCGACCCACAGCCACTCGCCGTAGTAGGCCTGGGCGCCGGGGCGGTGGTAGGCGTAGACGCCGCACTGGCAGTCCGGGTGCGGGGAGGCGTGCGCGTCGTGCACCCAGCCCTCGCCGAGGAGGATGCGCTTGTAGGCCGGCCAGCAGCGCGCGTGCATGACCCGCCCGTCCCATGTGCACGGGATGAACGGCGAGAGCAGCTGGTCGCCCACGATCCGCCAGGCGCGGTAGCCGACGACGGGCGCCGCGAGGTCGGGGACGACCGTCGGCTCGAGCGTGGGGTCGCTCACGCCGGGGCGCCGGCGGGGGCCGGGTCGGCCTCGGGGGCGACCGGGTCACGGGGCGGGGCCGGGGACGGCACGGGCTCGCGCTCGCGCGCCGGGACCGCGGGCTCCGTGGTCCGCAGGGGTTCGACGACGATCGTGCGAGAGGGTCCGTCGAGCGACACGGTCCATCGATGGTAGCCGGGCGCCGACCCCGCCCCGCGGGTCTCAGCGCTTGGCCGCGCCGAGTTCGGCGAGCCAGGCGTCGCGATCGCGCGGCTGGAAGCTCAGCGTGTCCTGCTGCCCGCCGCCGACACGCCAGCGGACGCGGACGAGCTCCGTCGAGATGCCGCGCCCGGCCTCGGCACGTGTCGTGTCCACCTTGCGGATCGCGCGCAGCGGGACGACGACGTCCTCGGGTGGGTTCCACTGCGCGAGGATCAGCTCGCTCTCCGTGAGCACGAGCGTCGCGTTGCCGAGGATCGGGCGGTCGCCGACGGTCCGCTTCACCGTCCGCACGTCCTCCGAGCGCACGACGTCGGCGCCGCCCACGCTCGCGGCGGCGCGGATCCGCGCCCGGTGGGCCGCCGCCCGCATCCGTCCCGCCCACACGACGAGCCCGACGACGACGACGGCGAGGACGAAGAGGACGACGGTCACGCGGTCACCGCCCCTTCTCGGCGTCGCGGCCGATGCGCTCCACGGCCTTCTCGGCCGCCCGGTCGACCGCGATGGTCATCGCGGGCTCGAACATGGCGAGCAGCGCGTCCCCGGCGAGCGGACGCAGGCGCTCGACCGCGTCGCGGACACGCGGCCACTCCTCCGTTGGCATCCCGGCGGCCTGGAACGGCGTCCACACCTCGTCGAGGAAGAGGTCGACGAACAGCTTCGCCACGGCCCGCCCGTGCCTGTCGCCCTTCTCGAGGAGGTCGCGCGCGACGTCGGCGTCGATGCC
>JBFIDS010000297.1:0-4992 GCA_041603715.1 Paraconexibacter sp.
CACTCCGCTCGGGGGCGCGCCGCTCGGCGGGGCCGCGCCGACGAGGGGCTCGGGGTCGGGCTCGCCGCCGGAAGCGGCCGCGGTGCTCATCGCCGGAAGGCTACGCGCGGCGTCGCACGCGCGCCTCGGCGGCCCGGCGCCGACCGTCCCGCAGGATGGCCGGGCCCAGCGTCGTCGCCGCGAAGCGGGCGAGGGCGCGCGGGGAGCGGTCGACGTCGACGGCCGCCGAGGGCGGCGGATGCACGCCGAGCGCCGCGGCGGCGCGGTCGGCGCTCTCGAGCTGGCCGACCGCATTGGGGTGGACGCCGTCCGGCCAGATCCGGGTCGGGCCGCGCAGGTCGTCGAGGGCGACGAGGACCGCTCCGTGCTCGGCGGCGAGCGCGCGGATCGCGGTGTTCGCGCGGGTGACCTTCGCCACGCCCGCGCGGGGACGCCCGAGGTCGAGCGGGATGGTGCACACGGCGAGGCGCTGCGCCCTCGGCGCAACGTGGGCGAGCACCGCCGCGACGCCCTCCCGGAACCGCTCGGGGTCGAAGTCGGCGGCCCGTACGTCGTTGACCCCGAGGTACACGGCGGCGATCGCCTCCCCGGTGCGCACGCGCGGGAGCTGGGCCGCGATCACGGTGTCGACCGTCGCCCCGTCCTGCGCGAGGCCGTGGAAGGGGAGGTCCATGGTCCGGGCGAGCCAGTGGGCCCACGAGCGGCAGTACACGCCCATCACCGATCCGCCCTCCCCGTTGGTGATGGAGTCGCCGAGCGCGACGAGGCCCCCGAGCCCGTCCGTGCCCGCGGCGCTCACCCGGTCCGCCCGGCCTCGACGGTCGCCGCGCGCAGGCGGCGTGCGTGCGCCGCCGTGAGCCGACCCGGCTCCAGGCGCCAGCGCCAGTTGCCGCCCGCCCGGCCGGGGGTGTTCATCCGCGCCTCGGACCCGAGCTCGAGCAGGTCCTGCGCTTGGAGCATCACGAGCGGGCATCGCGACCGCATCCACAGCCGGGTGAGGGCCCAGACCGGATCATCGTCGTGGAGGCCGGCAGCGCGCAGCTCGTCGTCCAGGGCCGCGCGCTGCGGTGCCGCCAGCCTCGCCAGCCACCCGGCGAGCGTGTCGGAGTCGTGCGTCCCCGTATAGGCCACCTCGTCCTCGAGGTGGTTCTCGATGCGGTGCAGGCCATTCTCGCCACCCGTGTCGAACGCGAACTGCGCGATGACCATGCCGGGCAGGCCGAGCGCGCGGCGGAGTCGCGTCACGGGTTCGGTGATGACGCCGAGATCCTCGGCGATGAACGGCAGGACGCCGTCGCCGCGCGTCGGGCCGAGCGCGCGCGTCGCGGCGTCGAAGAGCGCCCGCCCCGGCCCGCGCCGCCACGTCCCGCCCCGGGCGTCACGGGCTCCCTGCGGCACGGCCCAGCCCGCGACGAATCCGCGGAAGTGGTCGATGCGCGCGGCGTCGAAGAGATCGAGCGTGCGACGCAGGCGGTCGATCCACCACGCGTAGCCCTGGGCCCGCATCGCGGGCCAATCGTAGAACGGGTTGCCCCACAGCTGCCCGGTCGCCGAGTACTCGTCCGGCGGAGCGCCCGCGACGAGCCCGGGGCGGAACAGCTCCGGATGGGCGATGTGGTCGGCGCTGCCCGGCGCGACGTAGATCGGCACGTCGCCGATGATCCTCACCCCGCGGTCCGCCGCGTGCGCGCGCAGGGCCGCCCACTCGCGCTCGAAGCGGACCTGGTCGGCGATCGCGCGCCGACCGCCCGCGAGCGCCGCCCAATCATCGATCCACGACGCGTGTCGCGCGCAGAAGGCGTCGAGCTCGTCGTCGTCGACGGGTGCGGCGGCGTCGTGGAGGAGCCCCCGCCACGCCGCGAAGGCGGACCGGGCCTTGTACGGCGAGCCGTAGCGATCCGGAGGACCCACGGGGAGCACCTGCCACCACGACTGTCCCGCGTCGGCGAGCCAGTCGACCCAGGCGTAGGCCGACGGCCCCAGACGACCGTCAGGGAGCGAGGTGATGTGCAGCTGGACGCCACTGGATCTCGTGAACAACGACGACGCTCCGATGTTGGGAATGCGCGGAAAATGGATAACGAACGGACATCGCCCGTTCTTCCGACTCCTCCCCCCGTACCCGCGAGCAGCCGCCTTCGCGCATCGTCATCCGGGACCCGCAGCCGGTCCTCGACGGTGGCCGCTACGCGGCCAAGCGCACGGTCGGGGAGTCGCTCGCCGTCAGCGCGGAGATCTTCGCCGACGGTCACGACGTCGTGCGCGCCGTCGTGCGCTGGCGACCCCCCGGCAAGCGCAGCTGGCGCGAGGCCCCCATGCGTCACGTCGACGCGCACATCGACGGCGACAACTGGGCCGGCGAGTTCGAGGTCGACGCCCTCGGCGGGTGGACGTGGACGATCGAGGCGTGGGTCGACGCGCTCGCGTCCTGGCGCCACGAGATCGCCCGCAAGCTCGACGCCTCCCAGGAGGACCTCTCGAGCGAGCTCGCCGAGGGCGCGCTGCTGCTCCAGGCCGCCGCCGACCGTGCCGCGAAGGGAACCGACCATCGGGTGCTCGCCGCGGCCGCGACGACCGTCGGCGACGATTCGCATCCGCAGTCCGAGCGCGTCCGCCGCGCTCTCGACGAGGACGTCACGGCCGCGGCCGCCCGGCACCCCGACCGCAGCCGTTCCGCCACGCTCGACCCTCCCGTCCGCCTCGACGCCGACCGGCGCGTCGCGCTGTACGGCAGCTGGTACGAGCTCTTCCCGCGGTCCTGGGGCGGGCTCGCCGGGACGACGCAGGTCGTGCCCCAACTCGCCGACCTCGGGTTCGACGTCCTCTACCTGCCGCCGATCCACCCGATCGGCCGCAAGAACCGCAAGGGGCCGAACAACAGCCTCACCGCGGGGCCCGGCGACCCCGGCAGCCCGTGGGCGATCGGCGCCGCCGAGGGCGGCCACGACGCGCTGCACCCGGATCTGGGCACGATGGACGACTTCGCCGAGCTCGTGCGCGTCTGCGGCGAGCACGACATCGACCTCGCGCTCGACCTCGCCTTCCAGTGCTCGGCGGACCACCCGTGGCTCACGGAGCACCCCGAGTGGTTCCACCACCGACCGGACGGCACGCTGAAGTACGCCGAGAACCCGCCCAAGCGCTACCAGGACATCTACAACCTCGACTTCGGCTGCGACGACTGGCGAGCGCTGTGGGCCGCCCTGCGCGACGTCACGCTGCACTGGGTCGAGCACGGCGTGAAGGTCTTCCGCGTCGACAATCCGCACACGAAGCCGCTCGCGTTCTGGGAGTGGATGATCGCCGAGGTGCGCGGGCGCGATCCGGAGGTCATCTTCCTCGCCGAGGCGTTCACCCGTCAGGCGATGATGCGCGCGCTCGGGAAGGCCGGCTTCAACCAGTCCTACACGTATTTCACGTGGAAGAACACGCGCCACGAGCTCGAGGAGTACCTCACCGAGCTCACGACGCAGACCGCGGACTTCTACCGGCCCAACTTCTTCGCGAACACGCCGGACATCCTCCACGAGTACCTCCAGCACGGAGGGCCGCCCGCGTTCGCCGCCCGGCTCGTCCTCGCCGCGACGCTCTCGCCGAGCTACGGCATCTACTCCGGCTTCGAGCGTCACGAGAACGTGCCGGTCCGCCCGGGCTCCGAGGAGTACATGGACTCCGAGAAGTACCAGCTGCGCGAGCGCGCCCTCGACGGTCCGCTCCTGGGGCTCGTGCGCACGCTCAACCACGCGCGCCGCGCGCACCCCGCGCTGCAGCGACTGCGCGGGCTGGAGTTCCTCGACACCCACAACGACGCGCTCATCGCCTACGCCCGACGGTCCGGTCGCGATGTCGTCATCAGCGTCGTCAACCTCGACCCCCACCACCCCCAGGAGGGCCTCGTGAACGTCACCGCGAACACCGGAGTCCCGCCCGCCTTCACCGTCCGCGACCTGCTCGACGGGGCCGAGTACCACTGGCGACTCGGTGGCAACTACGTGCGCCTCGTCCCCGGGGAGCGCCAGGCCCACGTCCTTGCGACGGAGGTGCCCGCGTGAGCAGCGTCGAGATCCGCGGCCACGACGCCGACGACACCCAGGCCGACCCGCAGCGGTACTTCGAGAGCGACCCGCTCTGGTACAAGCGCGCGGTCTTCTACGAGATCCACCTGCGCGGCTTCTTCGACGGCAACGACGACGGCTCGGGGGACTTCGTCGGCCTCACGGCGAAGCTCGACTACCTCGCGTGGCTCGGCGTCGACTGCATCTGGCTGCTGCCGATGTACGCGTCCCCTCTTCGCGACGGCGGCTACGACATCGCCGACTACTCCGAGATCCACCCCGACTACGGGACCGTCGAGGACTTCCGCCGCTTCGTCGACGCCGCCCACCAGCGCGGGATGCGGGTGATCGCGGACCTCGTCGTCAACCACACGTCCTCCGACCATCCGTGGTTCCAGGAATCCCGCGCCTCACCCGACAGCCCCAAGCGCGACTGGTACATGTGGTCGGACACCGACCAGAAGTACACGGATGCACGGATCATCTTCACGGACACCGAGCCGTCGAACTGGACGTGGGACCCGGTCGCCGGCCAGTACTACTGGCACCGCTTCTTCAGCCACCAGCCGGACCTCAACTACGACAACCCCGAGGTCCAGGAGGCGATGCTCGACGCCCTGCGCTTCTGGCTCGACCTCGGCCTCGACGGCTTCCGCCTGGACGCCGTGCCCTACCTCTACGCGCGGGAGGGCACGAACTGCGAGAACCTCCCCGAGACCCACGCCTATCTCAAGCGGCTCCGTGCGACCGTCGACGCCGAGTACCCGGACAAGGTGCTCCTCGCGGAGGCCAACCAGTGGCCCGAGGACGTCGTGGAGTACTTCGGCGACGGGGACGAGTGCCACATGGCCTTCCACTTCCCGGTCATGCCGCGGATGTTCATGGCGCTGCGGCGCGAGGACGCGACGCCGATCCTCGAGATCCTCGAGCGCACCCC